>JAPSIC010000025.1 GCA_031179165.1 Brevibacterium sp. | reverse complement strand
CCGGAGAGGACCGCGGTGATGTCCGTGATGGCCGCGAACAATGAGATCGGCACCCTCCAGCCGATCCGCGAACTCGCCCGTGCCGCCGCCGAGGCCGGGGTGCCCTTCCACGTCGACGCCGTCCAGGCACTCGGCCAGGTCCCCATCGACTTCGCGGACCTCGACGCCACCGCCCTGTCCGTCAGCGCCCACAAGATCGGCGGACCGGTGGGCATCGGGGCGCTGCTGCTCGCCCGTGACGCGAAGCCGGTCCCCATCATCCACGGCGGGGGACAGGAGCGCGGAGTCCGCTCCGGCACCCTCGACGTCGCCGGCGCCGTCGCCTTCGCCGAGGCCGCCCGGCTGGCGACGACGGACATCGCCGACCGCGCCGCGCGCCTGTCGGCCCTGCGCGATCGCCTCATCGCCGGGATCGAGGACACGATCCCCGGCGCCCGGCTGTCCGGTCGCCGAGGTGAGGGCCGGCTGCCCGGCAACGTCCACTTCACCTTCGCCGGGTGCGAGGGTGACACCCTCCTGTTCGGCCTCGACGCCCGGGGGTTGGCGACCTCGACGGGCTCGGCCTGCCAGGCGGGGGTGTCTCGACCCTCGCACGTGCTGCTGGCCTGCGGCCGGGACGAGGACACCGCCCGGTCCACCCAGAGATTCAGCCTCGGCGCGCAGACGAGCGATGCCGACATCGAGGCGCTGCTGCAAGCGCTGCCCACAGTCGTCGAACAAGCCCGCCATGCCGGAATGGTCTCCGCCACTCCGCGCTGGAGGCAAGGAGTGTCATGAGAATTCTCGCCGCCATGTCCGGTGGGGTCGATTCGGCCGTCGCCGCCGCACGCGCCGTCGATGCCGGTCATGAGGTCGTCGGGGTCCACCTCGCGCTGTCCCGGATGCCCGGGACCCTGCGCACGGGCTCACGCGGCTGCTGCACGATCGAGGACTCCCGCGACGCCCACCGGGTGGCGGGGATGCTCGACATCCCCTTCTACGTCTGGGACTTCTCGGAGCGGTTCAAGGAGGACATCGTCGATGACTTCATCGCCGAGTACGCCTCCGGCCGCACCCCCAACCCGTGCATGCGCTGCAATGAGCGGATCAAGTTCGCCGCGCTCCTCGACCGGGCCCTGGCGCTCGGCTTCGACGCCATCGCCACCGGCCACTACGCCGAGGTGGTCCGCGACGTCGACGGGAACCCGGAGCTGCATCGCGGGGAGGACCTCGCCAAGGACCAGTCCTACGTCCTCGGGGTGCTCACCGGCGACCAGCTCGAGCACTGCTATTTCCCGATCGGGGCCACCGCATCGAAGGCGGAGGTGCGGGCCGAGGCCTCCGACCGCGGATTCCCCGTGGCGAACAAGCCCGACTCCTACGACATCTGCTTCATCCCGGATGGGGACACGAAGGCCTGGCTGTCGGACAAGATCCCGATGCGCCCCGGGTTGATCAAGGACGCCGAGGGCGAAGTGCTCGGCGAGCACGACGGTGCGATGACATTCACGATCGGCCAGCGCAAGGGCCTGGGCATCTCCAAACCGGCCTCCGACGGTCGACCCCGCTACGTCACCGAGCTCGATCCGGCGACGAACACCGTCACCGTCGGCTCCCGGGCCGATCTGGCGGTGCGCCACCTGACGGGGATCCGCACGACCTGGTGCGGTCAGGCCCCGAGCGACATGGGCACGTCTGCGGCAGCCGGGATCGACTGCGAGGTCCAGGTCCGCGCCCACGGCGAACCCGTGCCCGCCCGAGCCTGGCTCGGCGACTTCATCTCCGAGGTGCCCGAGCACGAGGCGAACGTGCCGGTGGCGCGGCCTGCCGGTCAGCTCATGCACGTCGACGTCGACGAGGCGCTGTCGGGAGTCGCTCCCGGGCAGACGATGGTCATCTACCGCGGCGCCCGCGTCCTCGGTCAGGCCACGATCGACGTGACCGCCAAGGACCGCCTCGGCGTCTGAGCCTCAGCTGCTGGTCGAGTAGACCGTCTGCGAGCCTCCCGAGCCATTCCGGCTGCGGTGGCGCCTGCGGGTCTCGGCGCTCGTGCCCCGAGCCGCCGATCCCTGCCGGCCGCCACTGCCGGTGCGGGGGCTCGCCTCGCGGGTCTTCTCCGGGCTGCGGGCCGGAGCGCGGCGCGACTCCGAGCCGCGCGACTTCCCCGGGCCGGGGGTCTTCCCTGCGCCGCGGGATGTCCCCGGACTGTTGGTCTTCTCCGGGCTGTGGGTCTTCTCCGGGCCGCGGCGCGATTCCGGGCTGCGGCCGGTCGCGCCACCGCTTCCTCCGCGTCGTCGCTGGGCCGGGCGCCTGCGTCCCTGTGCCCGCTCCGCCCTGGGCTGGGGGGCTTCCTTGGGCTGCGGCGCGACGAACGCGGCGATCTCGCCCACCAGCTCCGCCACGACGGGGGACTGGGCCGTGACCTTCTGCGGGGTCGCCTTGATCGCGGCCCGGCGCAGCAGCGTCAGCGTGTCCTTGCGCTGCTCCGGCAGCATGATCGTGACCACGTCGCCGGAGCTGCCGGCGCGGGCCGTGCGACCGGAACGGTGCAGGTAGGCCTTGTGCTCGGTCGGCGGGTCCACGTGGACCACGAGCTCGACGGAGTCGACATGGACCCCGCGGGCGGCGACATCCGTGGCGACGAGCACCCGCACGTCACCGTCGCTGAATGCCGCGAGGTTGCGGTCGCGTGCTCCCTGGGACAGGTTTCCGTGCAGGTCGGCCGCCGGAATGCCCTGAGCGGTGAGCTGACGGGCGAACCGCTTCGCCCGGTGCTTGGTGCGGGTGAAGAGGATGCGGCGCCCGGTGCCGGAGGCCAGACGGTGGACCAGTTCGTTCTTGTCGTCCTCGGGCACCTCGAACACGCTGTGCGTCATGTCCGAGACGTGGGAGGTCGGGTCGTCGACGGAGTGGAGCACCTCGTCGTGGAGGAACCGGCGCACCAGCTTGTTGACGTCGTTGTCCAGGGTGGCGGAGAAGAACATCCGCTGCCCGTTCTCCGGCGTCTTCGCGAGGATGCGGGTGACGCCCGGGAGGAAGCCCAGGTCGGCCATGTGATCGGCCTCGTCGAGGACGGTGACCTCGATCAGGTCGAGGGAGACCAGGCCCTGCTGGAGCAGGTCCTCGAGTCGCCCCGGGCAGGCGACGACGATGTCGACACCGGCGCTGAGGGCGGTCTCCTGGCGCTTCTGCTTGACTCCGCCGAAGATCGTCGTCGTCCGCATGCCGCAGGCCTGGGCCAATGGCTCGAGCACGTTCGTGATCTGGGTCGCCAGCTCACGCGTGGGTGCCAGGATGAGTCCGCGCGGAAGGCGGGCCCGCCGCGAACCCGAGGGCCGGGAGGCCGCCAGGCGCGCCACCATCGGGATCGCGAAGGCGAGCGTCTTGCCGGAGCCGGTCTTGCCCCTGCCCAGCACGTCTCGGCCGGCGAGGGTGTCGGGAAGGGTGTCCTGCTGGATGGGGAAGGCCTGGGACTTGCCCTCGGCGTGCAGGCATTCGGTCAGCGCGGCGGGTACGCCCAGATCGGTGAAGGTGACGGGGGAGTCCTCGGTGCGAGTGGTTGCGGAGCTTGGTGTGGAAGTGATGGGGTGACCCTTCGACGTGCCGGACGACGTGCCGTCGCCACCGAGTGGTGACAGGGAGTCGCTGCCGGGCAAAGTGTGGGAACGCCGATTGACGCTCTCGAACGCCGAGAGAAGATGGTTTCGTGAGACATGCGGCGGGAATTATCCCAGCCGCAGAGACGAGATGTCCTGACGACGCAGGGAACCTGTATTCGGGTTCGCAGATGATGCCAGTCTACATCTCCGAAGGGCCCGACGCCCACTCGGGCGATTCTCGGGGTCGTGGCGCCTCGGTGACTGACGCCCGTGTCCGCTGGTCGCGATACTGTTGGAGTCATGAAGGAGTTTCTCCAGGAGGTCGTGAGAGCGCCTTACGGAACCTGGACCTCACCGCTGAGCGCCGCCGAGGTGCACGCCGGGTCCGCGCCGATCTTCGACGCCCGGTTCCGCGGCGAGCACGTCTACTTCTCGACGAAGGTTCCCGAGGAGAACTCCCGCACCGGGCTCGTGCGCACCAGCCTGTCCCACCCCCGCGACCGCGAGCAGATCCTGCCCGAGGACTTCAACATCCGCTCCTCGGTGCACGAGTACGGGGGAGCGGCCTGGGCTCTCGACCCGGCCAGCGAGATCGTCTACTTCGTCAACGCCGCCGACCAGAGGGTCTGGCAGCTCATCCCCGGCAAGGCCCCCCACCCCCTGACCCCCGACACCTCGGGCCGGATCCGCTACGGCGACCTGGTGATGACCCGGTGGGGGCTCCTGTGCGTGCGCGAGGACAACCGCAGCACCCGCAAGGAGCGCGCCATCGTGCTCCTGACCCGGCACGGGACGACGAACGTGCTGTCCCGTCACGCCCATTTCATGGCCTGGCCCCGGCTGTCGCCGGACGGTGCCACCCTGGCATTCATCGGCTGGGAGCACCCGCACATGCCCTGGGACTCGACGAGCCTGTGGCTCATCGACGTGAGGACCCCGAAGATCCCGGCCCGGGCGATCCTCCACGGCAGGGACGTGTCCCTGCTCCAACCCGAGTTCACCTCCGACTCGACCCTGGTGCTCAGCTCCGACCACGCCGGACACTGGGCCCTCTACGCGCTCAACTTCGGCACCCGCGAGGAGTGGGACGCCGTGTCCGAGCACGGACCCGCGACGGTGCGGATCTCCGACCTGCGGCCCGTCCTCGACACCGGCGCCGAGATCGGCGGGCCGCTGTGGCAGCTCGGCGCCCGCTGGCACCTGTGCGCCGAGGACGAGATCTGGGCCCACTCCCAGTCCGACACCGCCCACCTCGTGCGCGCGACCACCTCGGCGGGGAGGGAGCCCCACTCCCGCATCCACGAGGTCACGACGATCGGACGGACGTTCGGCAGCATCGAACTCCACGACATCTCCGCCTCCCATGTGCTCGCCTCGGCGAAGTCGAGCGATTCCGTGGGCGCCCTGTACGCGATCGACCGGACCAGCGGGGAGTTCATCGAGGTCGCGGCCGAACGCCATGACGCGCACCGGGAGTACTTCTCCCACCCCTACACCAGGGAGCTCGGCGGCGTCCCGGTCGTCATCCACCCGCCGCACAACCCCCGCTTCGCCGCCGACGACGAGGAGCGCCCGCCCTACGTGGTCAGCGCCCACGGCGGCCCGACCGGGCAGGCCACCGCCGACATGTCGGCCCGCAACAGCTACTTCACCTCGCGCGGAATCGGCGTGATGGAGGTCAACTACGGCGGGTCGACCGGGTACGGACGGGAGTGGCGCAACCGCCTGCGCGGGCAGTGGGGGATCGTCGACGTCGACGACACGGTCGCGGCCGTCCACGGTCTCATCGCGGAGGGGCTGGCCGACCCGCGGCGGATCGCGATCAGCGGCGCCTCCGCCGGGGGGTGGACGGCTCTGTCGGCCCTGGCCTCCTCCGACGTCTTCGCCTGCGGGACCTCCTTCTTCGGGGTCACCGATCTGATGCGGTTCGTCGTCGACACCCACGACTTCGAACGCCACTACATCGACGGACTCGTCGGGCCCTGGCCGCAGGCTCACCACGAGTACATGACGCGGTCGCCGATCCGACGGGTGCGCAGCATCTCGGTGCCCGTGGCGATCATGCAGGGTGACCGCGATCCCATCGTCCCGCCCAGTCAGGCGCAGGACTTCGTGGGCATGCTCGAGCTGGCCGGGGTGGAGTACATTTACCGGTTGTACAAAGGCGAATCGCACGGCTTCGTCCGCGCGGAGACCATCATCGATTCCTTGGAAAGCGAGTTCGGATTCTATGTCGACGTCTTCGGGATTGCCCATCAGCTCCCTCGCCCCTGAGCAGCCGACAGCGCCCGATCCGTCGGCGAGCGCGGACGGTGCCGTCGCCGCCTCGGCGACGACGACGGGGATCTGGATCCCCGAGGGCGATGCCGCCGGGGCCGAGATCCGGCCCGCGCACCAGGCGGCGAGAACCGCGTTCGACATCCTCGCCGACCACCAGCCGCCGCTGCCGCTGGTGGCGACCCGCTCCGCCGACCGGTGGGGCGCAGAGGCGATCGGCCGCGGTCTCGGGCTCCTGCGCGAACTCCACGTCGACCGCGCCTCGTTCGGCTGGCGCCTGACTCCCACCGGCGGCAAGGACGAACGCCTCGAGTCCTCCGCTCTGGGCGAGGCCCTCGACGCCCTCGCCGAATCCGGAGAGGGATTCACCGGATCCGTCCAGGTGTCCCTGCCCGGACCCTGGACCCTGGTCACGGGCTTGAGCCTGAACTCCGGCGCGCCCGTCCTCGGCGACCACGGGGCCCGCCGTGACGTCATCCAGTCCTACGCCTTCGGCGTCGCCGACCTCGCCGAGAAGATCGCCCGGACCGGGATGCGACCGGTGATCCGCCTCGTCGAATCCCGGCTGGAGCGGGTGCTGACCGGAACCTGGCCGACGGCCTCGGGCTGGCAGACCCTGCCGGCGGTCAGCGAGAACCACGTCTATGCGGCACTGCGCTCCACCCTGGCCCACCTCCCACCGGTCCTGCTCAGCCTGCCCGACCTTGACCCCCTCGAACTGCGGGGCAAGGCGATCCCCGCCGCCGAGGTGGTCCGCAGCATCGGCGCCCGCGCCGTGTCCGTGCCGTGGGAGACACTGAGGGCGCACAGCTGGGAGCAGCTGGCCGTCCTCGCCGAGGCGGGCGTCGGCACCTGGGTGCAGCTGCCGGTGAGCGCGGGAGCGAGCCCGGGGGAGGTGAAGCGGTGGCGGCAGCGACTGGTGGAGCCGTGGACGCGGATCGGGATGGGTGTGCGCACCCTGCGGGAGTTCGGAGTGCTCGCCGGTGAGGAGCTGCCGCTGAGCCACCCGCCGTTCCTGCCCGAGACCGATTCCGCTCGAGCCGATTCCGGCGCAGGTCTGAGCCGAGGACATATGATGATTGCCGCCGGACTTCGACGTGCGCTGGAGGAGATCGAATGACCACGACACCCAAGGAAGCCGAGACGCCCGAGGAAGCCGACTTCGACCTCTCCGACGCCACGGCCCGCGCCCAGTACCACGCCGCCCTCGCCGAGACGATCGAGGCGCACCGGGCCGCCTACTACCAGGATGACCAGCCTCTCGTCGCCGACGCCGAATACGATCAGCTCGTCCACCGGCTCGCGGCACTCGAGGAGAAGTACCCCGAACTCGTCACCGACTCCTCACCGACCCAGACGGTCGGCGGCAGCGTCGACACCGCGACCTTCTCCCCGGTCACCCATCTCGGGCGGATGTACAGCCTCGACAACGTCTTCGACTTCGAGGAGCTGCGCGCCTGGTACGACCGCGTCAGGTCGGCCACCTCGGCGAAGTCGAAGTTCCTCTGCGAGCTCAAGATCGACGGGCTGGCCGTCAACCTCCTCTACCGCGGCGGTGAGCTGGTGCGGGCCGCGACCCGCGGCGACGGGCGCGTCGGTGAGGACATCACGGCGAACGTGAGGACGATCTCCGACATCCCCCACCGGCTCGCCACCGAGTACCCGCCGGCGGAGGTCGAGATCCGCGGCGAGGTGTTCTTCCCGGTGGAGAAGTTCACCGAGCTCAACGCCTCCCTCGTCGCCGAGGGCAAAGCCCCGTTCGCCAACCCGCGCAACTCCGCGGCGGGATCGCTGCGGCAGAAGGACCCAGGCGTCACCGCCCGGCGGCCCCTGCACATGCTCGTCCACGGGATCGCGATGTGGACCCCGGCCGATGACTCGCACCCGGAGCCCGAGCGCCAGTCCGAGGTCTATGAGCAGTTCCGGTCCTGGGGTCTGCCGATCAGCGAGTACTCGAAGGTCCTCGAGAGCCTCGCGGAGATCGAGGAGTTCATCACCTACTACGGCGAGCACCGCCACGACGTCTCGCACGAGATCGACGGCATCGTCATCAAGGTCGACGACTTCGCCCTGCAGGAGGCGCTGGGCTACACCTCGAGGGCGCCGCGGTGGGCGACGGCCTTCAAGTACCCGCCCGAAGAGGTCACGACGAAGCTCCTCGACATCCAGGTCCAGGTGGGGCGCACCGGCCGCATCACACCGTTCGCCGTGATGGAGCCGGTCACCGTCGCCGGCTCCACCGTCGAGCGGGCGACCCTGCACAACGGCTACGAGGTCAAGCGCAAGGGGGTGCTCATCGGCGACACCGTGACCCTGCGCAAGGCCGGCGACGTCATCCCCGAGGTGCTCGGCCCCGTGGTCGCCGCCCGCGACGGCAGCGAACGCGAATTCGTCATGCCCACCCACTGCCCCTCGTGCGGGACGAAGCTGGGCGAGCAGAAGGCCGGGGACAAGGACCTGCGCTGCCCGAACGCACGTTCGTGTCCCGCGCAGCTGGCCAACCGGATCTTCTATCTCGCCTCCCGCGCCGCCTTCGACATCGAGGCGCTGGGGGAGGAGGCGGCCCTGGCCCTGACGGCGCCCGCCGAACCCGAGCAGCCGCCGCTGACCTCGGAGGCGTTCCTCTTCGACCTCAGGCCCGAGGACCTCGCCGACGTCCAGATCTGGCGGAACCGGAAGGTCAAAGGGGTGGAGACGGGGGAGCGCGAGCTCGTGCCCTACTTCTACACCCGCGGCACGGCGAAGAAGCCGAGCGCCCCGACGGCCAATACGAGGAAGCTCTTCGACGAACTGGAGAAGGCCAGGGACCAGGACCTGTGGCGAGTCCTCGTCGCCCTGTCGATCAGGCACGTGGGCCCGACGGCGGCACGGACCCTGGCCGCGCACTTCCGCTCCCTCGACGCGATCCGTGCCGCGAGTCTCGAGGAGCTCTCCGCCGTCGACGGGATCGGGGGGACGATCGCAGCGAGCATCCACGACTGGTTTCAGGTCGACTGGCACGTCGAGATCGTCGATCGCTGGAAGGCGGCGGGCGTGCGGATGGAGGACGAGGCGCAGGAGACGGCGCCGCAGACGCTGGAGGGTCTGACCATCGTCGCCACCGGGTCCCTGAACTCGTTCACCCGCGACGGGATCAAGGAGGCGATCCTCGCCGCCGGCGGCAAGGCCGCGAGCTCGGTGTCCAAGAAGACCGACTACCTCGTCGCCGGGGAGAACGCCGGCTCCAAACTCGACAAGGCCGAATCCCTCGGGGTTCCCGTGCTCGATGAGGACGCATTCCGACGGCTGCTCGAGACCGGCAGCGTCGACTGATCGACACGGGCCTCCGGCGGCTGGGAATACCGCGAGAATCGTCCGTTTCAATCACTTTGGTTGCACTTTGATGTCGATTTCGTTACCTGAATTCAAGGTTTGTCTCAGGTGGAATTGAGATTGAGGCCAGATTGGTCTGCCAGAGTGAGGGTATGAAAGCGATTCCCCGAGCACTTGCCGGTACGGCCGTCGTCCTCGCCGCAGTTCTCACCACTGCACCACTGACCGCAGGCATCGCCGATTTCGTGCTGAATCCGGGGCATCCGCCGGGCAAACGAGCCGCCTCCGAGGCGCCGCCCGCCGACCACGCCGACCAGGCGCAGGTGCCCGCGGCGGTCGCGACGACGAATGCGCGGGTCAGCCACGCCCGGAGGAACTCCGCTCGAACCACAGGGGAAACCGAGGGGATCCCCGAGTCGGCCTCCGAGGGGACGCGGCTGGAGGGTCAGACCCTGATCCCGGCAGAGCCCCGGACCGAGCCCCAGGCTCGCGCCGCACTCACTCAGCAGGCGAGGGCGGCTCGGGCGGTCACCCAGGAAGAGGTCGCGGCCCAGGCGCACGAGACCGTGTCGGCCGAAGCGCGTATCGCCGAACTCGCCGCCGACCTCCGGGCGGGAGTCGAAGCCGGCGAGATGACCGAGGAGGACGCCGCCCGCGTGCTCGAGGACCTGTCCAGCTACATCCGCGGAGAGCGGACCTGGCCCGAGCGCCGGATCGCCTGAGCCACGGCGGCAGCTGGCCGGGTGGTGCGCACCGGCTCGCCCCGGACGGTGCGGACCGGTTCGTCGTGCGTGGTGCGCACCGGTTCGTCGCGCGTGGCGTGAACCGGCTCGTCGGGCGTGGCCCATGTCACGACCGTCGGCTAGTCTGAGCGAAACTCTCAGTTCAGGGGACTCCATGACCACGGTTCCGCACAGTTCGCACTGGGGCGCCTTCGACGTCGAGGTCGCCGACGACCGCGTCGTCGAGCTCATCCCGGCTGCCCACGACTCCGATCCGAGCCCGCTCATCCACGACCTCGGCGAGGCCGTCGACTCGCCGGTCCGGGTGAGGCGCCCGGCGGTGCGCCGGTCATGGCTCGACGCGGTGCGGGGTGCTGGGCCGGCCCTCGAGGGGCGGCGATCCGACCGCAGGGGCGCCGAGGCATTCGTCGAAGTCGACTGGGACGACGCCCTCGACCTCGTCGCCGGCGAACTCGAGCGGGTGCGCCGAGAGCACGGGAATGCCGCGATCTTCGGCGGCTCCTACGGCTGGGCGAGTGCCGGTCGGTTCCACCACGCCCGGACCCAGCTCCACCGGTTCCTCAACACATTCGGCGGCCACACCACCCAGGTCGGCAACTACAGCTACGGCGCCGCCGCCGTCATCCTGCCCCACGTCCTCGGCCCCGCCGACTTCGCGAACGGGCTCCTGAGCAGTTGGGACGTCGTCTCCGAGCACACCGAGCTGTGGGTGATGTTCGGCGGCCTGGCGCTGAAGAACACCCAGATCGAGTCCGGCGGCATCTCCGATCACCCGATCGCCGGGTGGCTGCGGCAGACCCGGGCGAACGGGTGTGACTTCGTCTCGATCTCTCCCATTCGCGACGACGCCCCCGACTTCATCGACCCCACCTGGCTGCCCGTGCGCCCCAACACCGACACGGCACTGATGCTCGGTCTGGCGCACACCCTGCTGGTCGAGGACCTCCACGACACGGACTTCCTCAAGACCCACTGCGTCGGCTGGGACCGATTCCGCCACTACCTCCTGACCGGGACCATCGCCGAAGCCGGGTCCGACGCGGGTGCGGCGGCCGGTGGGGTGAATGCCGCGGAATCGGTGGACGCCACGGACACGTCGACCGGCACCGATGCCGACTGGGCGAGCGCGATCACCGGGATCCCCGCGGACACCATCCGGGCCCTCGCCCGCGCGATGGCGCGACGGCGGACGATGATCTCCGTGACCTGGTCGCTGCAGCGGGCCGACCACGGGGAACAGCCCTACTGGACGGCGATCGCGCTGGCCTCCATGCTCGGCCAGATCGGACTGCCCGGCGGTGGTTTCGGCTTCGCCTACGGTGCGACCGGGACGATGGGCAGCTGGCAGTACCCGTTCCCCGCCCCGAAACTGCCCACGGGTCCCAATCCGGTCGCCGCACCGATCCCGGCGGCGAGGATCACCGACATGCTGCTCAACCCCGGCGGCGAATACCCATTCAACGGCAGCACCTGTCGCTACCCCGACACCCGCCTCGTCTACTGGGCCGGCGGCAACCCGTTCCACCACCATCAGGACCTCAACCGGCTGCGGCGGGCATGGCAGAAACCGGAGACGGTCATCGTCCACGAGCCGTTCTGGACGGCCACCGCCCGGCACGCCGACATCGTCCTGCCCGCGACCACGACCCTGGAGCGCAATGACATCGGAGCCGCATCCGGCGATCCGCGCATCATCGCCATGCATCGGGCCGTCTCTCCGCGCCACAGCGCCCGATCCGACTTCGAGATCTTCTCCGACCTCGCCGCCCGGCTCGGCATCGCCGAGGAGTACACCGAGGGCCGCACCGAGATGGAGTGGATCGAGCACCTCTACGACTCCACCCGGTCCGCGGCTGCCGAGCACGGGATCGACCTGCCCGACTTCGCACGCTTCTGGGCCGATGGGGGAGTCGACGTCGCACCGGGAAGCACGGTGCTGCTCGAGGACTTCCGGGCCGACCCGGCGGCCCAGCCCGTGGCCACGCCCTCGGGACGGATCGAACTGTTCTCGGAGACCATCGCCTCCTTCGGCTACGACGACTGCCCCGGCCATCCCGCGTGGATGGAACCGAGGGAATGGCTGGGCGCGGCCAACGTGAAGCCTGGTGCTCTCCACCTCGTGTCCAACCAGCCCAAGCAGCGTCTGCACAGTCAGCTCGACTTCGCCGGGTCGAGCCGGTCGAGCAAGGTCGCCGGTCGCGAACCCTGCCGACTCAATCCCACAGATGCCGCCGAGCGCGGTATCACCGATGGGATGGTCGTGCGCGTGTTCAACGACCGGGGAGAGTGCCTGGCCGGTGCCCGCCTCAGCGACGACATCAGCCGCGGCGTGATCCAACTCTCCGCGGGGGCCTGGTACCAGCCGGCCGAGGCGAGCGCCGACTCCGCCCCGCTGGAGCTGCACGGGAACCCGAATGTGCTCACCCGCGACCACGGCACCTCCCGCCTGGCGCAGGGACCGGCGGCGCTGAGCGCCCTCGTCGAGGTCGAACCACACGACCGGGAGGCCCCACCCGTCACGGTCACGAGCGAACCCCCGCCCATGGCCCCACCCACCGCGGGCTGATCGCCTGCGCGCGGCCGGGGCGCCTCCGCGCAGGGTCTGACCGCCTCGGCGAAGCTCACATCCGCACCCGCCGGAGAGCCGTGGGCGGAGAGACTAGACTTGTCGGGAGTTGTCACGACGATGAAAGGCAGGGAATGACGGAGTCCTCCGAAATCACCCCCGAGCAAGTGCAGCACCTGGCTTCGCTGTCTCGGATCGCCATGGGCGAGGACGAGCTGAAAGCGCTCGCCGGTGATCTGACCACCATTTTGGGAAACGTCGCCAGGGTCAACGAGGTGGTCGGCGACGACGTGCCGGCGACCAGCCATCCGATCCCGCTGTCCAACGTGCTGCGCCCCGACGTCGTCGGCCAGACGCTGACCAGCGAACAGGCCCTGGCCGCGGCCCCGGCCGCGCAGGATGACAAATTCGTGGTGCCGCAGATTCTCGGGGAGGAATGATGAGCGAACTGATCAGAAGAAGTGCTCTCGAACTCGCCGCAGGACTGAAATCCGGCGAGTTCTCCTCCGTCGAGGTGACCCAGGCCCACCTCGACCGCATCCATGCCAGCGAGGACGACTTCGGCTCCTTCATCACGATCACCGATGACCTCGCCCTGGAGACGGCACAGGCGGTGGACGCCAAGCGCAGCAGCGGCGAGGAGCTCCACCCCCTGGCCGGCGTCCCCGTCGCGCTCAAGGACCTCGTCGTCACCGAGGGCGTGCGCACCACGGCCGGTTCGAAGATGCTCGAGAACTGGGTCCCGCCCTACGAATCGACCGTTCACACCAAGGTCAAGGCCGCCGGTCTGCCCGTGCTGGGCAAGACCAACCTCGACGAGTTCGCGATGGGCTCGACCACCGAGCACTCCGCATTCGGCACCACCCGCAACCCGTGGAACCTCGACCGGGTGCCGGGCGGATCCTCCGGCGGCGCCGCCGCCGCGCTCGCCGGATTCCAGGCGCCCCTGTCCGTGGGCACCGACACGGGCGGCTCTGTCCGTCAGCCCGCCGCGTTCACCGGCACCGTCGGCGTCAAGCCCACCTACGGGTCGATCTCCCGGTTCGGCATCATCGCGATGGCCTCGAGCCTCGACCAGGTCGGGCCGATGGGCCGCGACGTCGCCGACGCCGCCGCCCTGCACGAACTCCTGGCCGGGCATGACCCGCTCGACTCGACCTCGCTGCCCGATGAGGTGTCCGGATTCGTCGAGGCCGCCCGGCGCGGCGACCTCAAGGGCAAGAAGCTCGGCGTCATCAGGCAGCTGCGCGGAGAGGGCTACCAGGACGGCGTCATCGATTCGTTCACGGCCGCACTCGACATCGCCGCCGCCGCAGGGGCCGAGATCATCGAGGTCGACTGCCCGTCGATCTCCTACGCCCTCGACGCCTACTACCTGATCATGCCGTCCGAGGTGTCCTCCAACCTCGCCCGCTACGACGGGATGCGCTACGGCCTGCGGGTCGAGCCGGACGCAGGACCGGTGACCGCCGAGACCGTCATGGCCGCCACCCGCGCCGCCGGCTTCGGCTCGGAAGTCAAGCGCCGCATCATCCTCGGCACCTACGCCCTGTCGGCCGGGTACTACGACGCCTACTACGGCTCGGCGCAGAAGGTCCGGACGCTGATCCAGCGGGACTTCGCGCGTGCCTTCGAGGAGGTCGACGTCCTCGTCTCGCCGACGGCCCCGACCACGGCGCTGGAGTTCGGCGCCGAAACCGGTTCCGACCCGATGGCCCTCTACCTCGGCGACGTGGCCACGCTGCCGGCCAACCTCGCCGGGATCCCCGGCCTGTCCCTGCCCTCCGGTGTGGCCGACGGACTGCCTGTGGGCCTGCAGATCCTCGCCCCGGCCCGTCGGGACGTGGCGCTCTACGAAGTGGCCGGACCCCTCGAAGCCGCACTCGTGTCCGCCGGCGGCCGTGTGCTCGATACTCTCGCGGAAGGACTGAGCGCCAAGTGAAATACGAAGACGCGATCAAGAAGTACGATCCGGTCATCGGCATCGAGGTCCACGTCGAGCTGGGCACGGTGACCAAGATGTTCGATGCCGCCCCCAACTCCTTCGGCGGCGGACCGAACTCCAACATCACCCCCACCTCCCTGGGCCTGCCCGGTTCGCTGCCGGTCGTCAACGAGAAGGCGGTCGAATACGCGATCAAGATCGGCCTGGCGCTGGGCTGCGACATCGCCGAGTCCTGCCGCTTCGCGCGCAAGAACTACTTCTACCCCGACGTGCCCAAGGACTTCCAGACCAGCCAGTCCGATGAGCCGATCGCCGCCAACGGCGAGGTCGAAGTCGAGCTCGAGGACGGGACGATGGTCACGATCCCCGTCGAACGCGCTCACATGGAGGAGGACGCCGGCAAGAACACCCACGTCGGCGGCGCGACCGGCCGGATCCACGGCGCCGTCCACTCCCTGGTCGACTACAACCGCGCCGGTGTGCCGCTGGTCGAGATCGTCACCCACCCGATCACCGGCACCGGGGAGAGGGCCGCCGAGGTGGCCGCCGCCTACGTCCGCACCCTGCGCGACATCTTCCGTGCCCTCGGGGTCTCGGAGGCCAGGATGGAGCAGGGCAACGTGCGCGCGGACGTCAACGTGTCCCTGCGCGAGAGCCCGGAGGCGCCCCTGGGCACCCGCACGGAGACGAAGAACGTCAACTCGTTCCGCTCGATCGAACGGGCCGTCCGGTACGAGATCGCCCGGCAGGCGACCGTGCTCGAATCCGGTGAGAAGGTCGTGCAGGAGACCCGTCACTGGCACGAGGACACCGGGGAGACGACCTCGGGACGGGTGAAGTCCGACGCCGACGACTACCGGTACTTCCCGGAGCCGGACCTGGTGCCGCTGGTGCCCAGCCGCGACTGGATCGAGGAGCTGCGGGCGACCCTGCCGGAGCTGCCGGCACAGAAGCGTCGTCGCCTTGCCGCCGTGTGGGGATTCAGCGACCTGGAGATGCGCGACGTCGTCAACGCCGGCCTGCTCGAGACTATCGAGGACACGGTCGACGCCGGAGCGAAGCCCTCCGCCGCCCGCAAGTGGTGGACAGGTGAGATCGCCCGACTGGCCAAGCAGCAGGAGCGGCACCCGACCGATCTGGTCACCCCCGTCCAGGTCGCGGCCCTGGCACAGCTGATCAAGGACGGAAGGCTCAACGACAAGCTGGCCAAGGAGGTTCTGGCCGGGGTCGTCGCCGGAGAGGGTGAGCCCGCCGAGGTGATGACCGCGCGCGGACTCGAGATCGTCGAGGACACCGGTGCCCTGGAGGCCGCCGTCGCCGAGGCGATCGCCGCCAACCCCGACGTGGTCGAGAAGATCAAGGGCGGCAAGATGCAGGCCGTCGGTGCCCTGATGGGCCCGATCATGAAGGCCACCCGCGGTCAGGCCGACGCCGGAAAGGCCAGGGAGATGATCCTGGCGAAGATCAACGGCTGAACGGTCGATCTCAGGATTGATCCAGCCGCACCCTCTAGACTCGGACGTCAAAGCGTCGGTCAGGGTGCGGCTGGTCGCATTCTGCGGGGAGGTGGATGTGGTGTCACGTTCATGGAAGTCGTTGTGGAAGAGCGAGTGCGGGGCGACTCTGCCCGTCTACCGCGTCCTCGTGCCCGACAGCGTCAACGAGGACATCCTGCGGGCGTGGACCGCGCGCGGCTACCGCTGCACCGCCGATGCGCCCAGCGCCATCATGCTCACCGGGGGAATGCGCCGCAACCTCTTCCGCTCGAGCGTCCTGTTCAAGGGCGGCACCGGCGCCGGTGCCGCTGTCACCACCGGTTTCGCCGCACCCGCCGGTCTGGCCTGGGTGTCGGGATTCGCCGACGCCGCCCTCACCTTCGGCGCGGTCGGAGGGGTCAGCGCGATCGGCACTGGTGTCCTCGCCGCGACGCTGGGCCCCAAGTACTTCCGGGACCCCAAACGGCTCAGCCGCAGGAACCGGCGCAAGGCCGCCGAGGCGCAGTGGATCACACCGGCCACGCTGGGTTTCCTGCCCGGGCGCAAGGACGGACGCGACACCGATGAGCAGAGGCTCTTCCACCTGACGGTGACGATCGCCCGCAAGATCGTGCGCACACGCGCGTGGACCCATCCGATCCTCAAGGACCATGTCTCCCGGGTCGACCTCGATCACGCGGTCGCCTCGATCGGGGTCCGCCTGGCCGAGCTGGTCAGGCTCCGCGAGGAGATCGAGAGCATCAGGGACGAACGGACCTCGGCGACGGTCGAGGCGTACCTGTCGAAGCTCGCGATCGCCTTCACCTCGATGGCCAACCGCGTGGTCTCGATGCACGCATACCACAGCCGGCTCCTCGCCCTCGATGAGCAGCTGATGCTGCTGCACAACTCAGAACGGTCGCGGGAGCTCGGCGATCGGGTCCTCGACGTCCTGTCCCGAACAGCCGCGGACGATACCGCGGACTGGCAGTTCAGGGAGCTGCGGATCGACGCCGAATCCCAGTCGGAGGTCATCTCCGGCCTCGTCGCGGAGCTCGAGCAGACGGCCGACACCTTCGACGACTTCGACAGCAGGCTCGCCGCCGCCCAGGAATCGGTCACCGCCCTCGATCCCGCACCTCGGCGAGGGCCGACCTCCGACCGAGGGCAAGCGCGGTCCGCCTGAGGACAGCCGCGGTCCGCCTGAGGACAGGCGCGGCCCGACGGATGGCGGCCGCGACCCTCAGCGGCGGCCCCGGATCACGGGGCCGTCGGTGCTCAGCGACCCGGCTGTCAGTGTCCGAAGGGGTCCGGGTCGACCCCGGGCATCCACGACTTCCCGGGTTGGTCGTAGCCGTGGGCGGTCTGGGCCTTCTTCCACTTCTTCGACCACCGCTTGTCGAGGCGGTCGACGTACAGGGTGCCCTGCAGGTGGTCGAACTCGTGCTGCATGATGCGGGCGAACCACCCCTCGGTGGTCAGCGAGACCGTCTCACCGCGCTCGTCGACCCCGTTGATCGTCACCCTGTCGGCGCGTTTGAGCGGGAAGTCGAGGCTGGGGACGGACAGACACCCTTCGGACTCGTCCTCGGGGTCGGGGCGGGTCTCGGGGATCTTCGAGGCGACGAGGACGGGATTGATGAAGACCCCGTGCCGGCGCACCCCCATGTCGTCGTCGGCGTCATAGACGAAGACCTGCCTGCCGACACCGATCTGCGGGGCCGCCAGGCCCACCCCGTTGCTGGCCTCCAGGGTCTCGAACATGTCGGCGACCAGGGTCGCCAGCTCCTCGTCGAATTCGGTGACCTTCTCGGCTCGCCGGTGCAGAACGGGTTCGCCGTAGATGACGATGGGATGAATAGCCATGGGGAATATCGTATCCGTCCCGCGCACGGGCCCCGGCGGCGGCCGGGAGGCAGCGGCCGTCACCCGGCCAACCGCAGGAATTGCTCAGCGCTTCGGCGGTGATCGGCAGCCGCCTCGGCGACCGCTCCCGCGTGAGTCCGGGAACTGTGCCGGAGTATGACGAAAGTTTCGCTGACAGTGAACGTGGATTGTTGAGCAACCAATGAAGGAACAGTGCGGATGAGGTCGTGGTTATGATGTGCAGGAACCGTCTCGTCCAGAGATGAGATCAGCAGCTGAAGCCATTGGCTGATGGTGGAGTGGCCGCCGCGCCACCGCCCTTGGGGCTCCTCGAATGCTCACATGTTTGAAAGGACACGACTTGACCATCTTCAACAACGTCTCCGAACTCGTCGGCCGCACGCCGCTGATTCGCCTCAACCAGGCCAGCGAACGCTCAGGGGCTGAGATCGTCGCCAAGCTCGAGTCCTACAACCCGGCCAACTCGGTCAAGGACCGGATCGGTGTGGCGATGATCGACGCCGCCGAGCAGTCGGGCCAGCTGCAGGAGGGCGGAACCATCGTCGAGGCAACCTCGGGCAACACCGGCATCGCGCTGGCGATGATCGGAACCTCGCGCGGCTACAAGGTCGTGCTGACGATGCCGGAGTCCATGTCGAAGGAACGCCGGGCACTGCTGCGCGCCTTCGGCGCCGAGCTCATCCTCACCGACAAGTCCC
This sequence comes from Brevibacterium sp., assembly GCA_031179165.1. Taxonomy (GTDB): domain Bacteria; phylum Actinomycetota; class Actinomycetes; order Actinomycetales; family Brevibacteriaceae; genus Brevibacterium. The sequence continues at coordinate 8,386 of JAPSIC010000025.1, read as the reverse complement.
TGGGTATGAAGGGCGCTGTCGCGAAGGCCGAAGAGGTCGCCGCCGAGGGTGCTGTGCTCGTGCGTCAGTTCGAGAACCAGGCCAATGCCGCCATCCACCGCGCCACCACCGGCCCGGAGATCCTCGCCGACACCGACGGAGAGCTCGACATCTTCGTCTCCGGCATCGGCACCGGCGGAACCATCACCGGCGCGGGCGGTGCGCTGCGGGAGGCCAAGCCGGACATCCGGATCGTCGCGGTCGAGCCCTCCGCCTCCCCGATCCTCTCCGGTGGGGACCCCGGCCCGCACGCCATCCAGGGCCTGGGCGCGAACTTCGTCCCGAAGGTCCTCGACACCGACATCTACGACGAGGTCGTCACCGTCGACAACGACGATGCCTTCGCCCGCGCCCGTGAACTGGCGCGCGAGGAGGGCCTGCTCGTGGGCATCTCCTCCGGAGCCGCCGTCGTGGCCGCCGAGAAGGTCGCCTCCCGCGAGGAGAACGCCGGCAAGCGCATCGTCGTCGTTCTGCCCGACTTCGGCGAGCGCTACCTCTCCACCCCGCTGTTCGCGGAATACCTGGACTGAGCGAACTGACCGGGACGATGAAGGCGATGTGGACTGCGACGGCCGCGGCAGTGGGAGCGGCCGCCTACGGACTGACCCGCCCGGGTGTGCGTGCGACCCTGCGGGAGGATCTCGACACCGTCCGCAGACGCGATCCGGCGGCGACGAACGATCTGATCTCCATGGTCTCCTATCCGGGCCTGCACGCGATCTGGGCGCACCGCGGTCTGCACCGGCTGTGGCAGCACGACTCCGCGAAGGTCCCGGCGCGGCTGCTGTCCCAGGCGGTGCGCACACTGACCGGAGTGGAGATCCACCCCGGGGCACGGATCGGGAGGCGCTTCTTCATCGACCATGCCAACGGCGTGGTCATCGGTGAGACAGCCGAGATCGGTGACGACGTCATGCTCTACCACCAGGTGACCTTGGGCGGGACGTCGATGGCGCAGACGAAGCGGCATCCGACGATCGGCAACAACGTCCTCGTCGGCTCCGGCGCCAAGATCCTGGGTCCGGTGGTGGTCGGGGACAACTCGGCGGTCGGGGCCAACGCCGTGGTCGTCAAGGACGTTCCCGCCGATTCGAGTGCGGTCGGGATCCCCGCCACCGTCAGGCCGAAGAAGTCCGCCCGGGCCGCTGCGAAGACCGAGCTGCCGGACTCCCTGACTCGGACGGTGGATGCTCCCGCTATGACGAAGCATCCCGAGTTCGAACTCGTCGATCCCGCCATCTGGATCTGACGCAGCCGCTCGCCACTGAACGCTGAACGATCAACGCTGAACCTCCACAGGCGCAGGGCGGATCGGGCCGAGATTCTCGGCCCGGTCCGCCCTTTCGCATCCACGGCCGTCCCTGCGGCCGCGCGGGAATACATCCGCCGCCCTCTCTGTTAAACTTTCAACTAGTTACTTCAAAACTGAAGTTATCCGTCGGTCGGGTCGTCGTACAGGAACGGCTCACCGGAGTTCGGCGCCCAGCGAGAGCGGCGACCGGCGAGCAGGAGGGGAAGACATGGAACTCGGAATATTCACCATCGGAGACGTCACCACCGATCCGACGAACGGCACCACCGTCTCCGAGCATCAGCGGATCAAGAACACCGTGGAGCTCGCGAAGAAGGCCGAGGAGGTCGGGCTCGACGTCTTCGCGACCGGTCAGCACCACAACCCGCCGTTCGTGGCACCGGCCAACCCGCCCATCCTGCTCGCCAACATCGCCGCCCAGACGCAGACACTGCGGCTGTCGACCGCGACGACGCTGATCACGACGACCGACCCGGTGCGCATCGCCGAGGACTACTCGTACGCCCAGCACCTGTCCGAGGGCCGGATCAGCCTGATCATGGGGCGAGGGAACACCGGCCCGGTCTACCCGTGGTTCGGCAAGGACATCCGGTCGGGGATCCCGCTCGCGGTCGAGAACTACAATCTGCTCTACCGGCTCTGGCGGGAGAGGAACCTCGACTGGGAGGGCAGGTTCCGGACTCCGCTGGGCGGCTTCACGGTCACCCCGTGGCCCCTCGACGACGTCCCGCCCTTCGTCTGGCACGGGTCGATCCGGAGCCCGGAGATCGCCGAACAGGCCGCCTACTACGGTGACGGCTTCTTCCACAACAACATCTTCTGGCCGACCTCGCACACCGCACGGATGGTCCAGCTCTACCGCCAGCGGTACGAGTACTACGGGCACGGCGCCGCTCGCCAGGCGATCGTCGGACTCGGCGGCCAGGTGTTCATGCGCAAGAACTCACAGGACGCGGTCCGGGAGTTCCGGCCCTACTTCGACAACGCGCCGGTGTACGGACACGGGCCGAGCCTCGAGGACTTCTCCACGCAGACGCCCCTGACCGTGGGCTCCCCGCAGCAGGTCATCGAGCGCACCCTGAGCTTCCGCGAGTGGGCCGGGGACTACCAGCGCCAGCTGTTCCTCATCGATCATGCCGGGCTGCCGCAGAAGACGGTGCTCGAACAGCTCGATCTCCTCGGCGAAGAGGTCATCCCGGTGCTGCGGAAGGAGTTCGCGAAGAACCGTCCGGCCGATGTGCCGGATGCCCCCACCCACGAATCCCTGGTCGCACGCCACCGCGCCGGCCGGGACCCGATCCCCGGCGGGGGAGAGGGATCGCGCGCCCACGCCGATCGTCTGGCGCGCGAAGCAGAAGCAGAGACAGGAGTGAACCGGAAATGAAGATCCTCAGTGTGACGACCTCTCTGAGCGAGGACTCGAGCACCCTGAAGCTCGCCGACAGGATCCTGTCGGCGGCCGCCGCGGCGGGGGAGGAGCAGGGATGGACGGTTGAGACCGATCACGTCAACATCCGCACCCTGACCACCTCCCTGACGGACATGACCCTGACCGGGTTCCGGTCCGAAGAGCTCGAGGAGGCGTTCGCCAAGGTCGCCGAGGCGGATGCGATCGTCACCGTCACCCCCGTCTACAAGGTGGCGCCCGTGGGCGTGCACACCCTGTTCTGGCAGCTCATCGACGACAAAGCGCTGGCGGGGACCCCGGTGCTCATCGGCGCGACCGGCGGAACCCCGCGCCATTCCCTCGCCGCCGATTCGATGCTGCGCCCGGTGCTGTCCTACCTCAAGGGGCTCGTGGTGCCCACCTCGGTGTTCGCCGCGACCGACGACTGGGGCAGTGCCGAAGGCGGCCGGAGCCTGGGCGGTCGGATCCGCCAGGCTGCCGAGGAGCTCGTGGCGCTGACGGTGTCGATGAGAGGACTTGCCGTGACCGAGGCGGGTCACGCCTCCGACGCCGAGGCGGATCATGCCACCGGCGCCGAGGCGGGTCATGCCACCGGCGCCGAGGCGGGCGGGTTCTCCGTGACCGAGGCAGGCCGTCCCGGCGCCCGGTCGAGGCGCGGCGTCGATGACGAGTTCGATCCCGAGCTCATCACCCCGTTCGCACAGCTGCTGCAGGGCTGACGATGACCGACGAAGCCCAGCCCATCAGATTCGGACGGCAGTCCGAGGCGCTCGCGCAGCGAAGCTGGAGGCGCTATCTCGAGACCACCCAGCGCATCAGCCAGCTCCTCGAGGCCAGGCTCAAGGTGCAGGCGGGAATGGTGCTCGGCGACTACAACGTGCTCCTGCTCCTCTGGGAGGCACCGGAGCGCACACTGACGATGAGCGCCCTCGCGAAGCGGCTGGTGTTCTCACCCTCGCGGCTCAACTACCGGATCAGGGTCCTCGAGGACGCGGGGCTGGTGACGAAGACCGAATGCCCCCAGGACAAGAGGGCGCATGACGTCACGCTCACCGAGGAGGGCGGCCGGTCGTTCCTGGCCGCAGCCCGCGTGCACCGGCAGCACATCGACGAGCTGTTCCTCGACCACGTCAGCGACGAGGAGCTCGCCGTCTTCGAGCGCGTGTTCTCGAGGATCGAGTCCACCCTGCCGGGGTGAGACGGCGTCTTCAGTCGCGTCCCCGGCGTGGAGTCGCGGCTGAGACCCGTGCCACAATGAGGGCATGTCGATCAAGACCATCGCCTTCCCGACCTCCGAACTCCGCAATCGCGTCATCGCCCGGATCCCCGCCCATCAGCGCGCCAACGTCGACCTCGTCGTGTACTCGGCCGCCGAGAAATCGGCGAAGCTGAGCCGGGACGACATCGATGTCCTCGTCCTGCCGTACCTCGAGGCGGGACCGACGATCGAACTCCTCGACGACCTGCCCAACCTCCGCCTCGTCATCACCCAGACCACCGGCTACGACCCCGTGGCCCACCTGCCCGAGCGCGGGATCTCCGTAGCCACCGCCTCGGGCGTGCACACCGGGGGCACGGCCGAGCTCGCCGTCGCTTTGACCCTGGCCAGCCTCCGCGGGATCGACGATGCCGTGCGCAACCAGGTCGCGCGCACTTGGGACCACCGCCGCCACCGCTCCCTCCAGGACCGTCGCGTGATGATCATCGGCGCTGGGGAGATCGGGGCAGCGATCGCCGACCGCTTCGCTCCCTTCGACATCGAGCTCACCCGGGTCGCGACCCGGGCCCGACGCGACGACCGAGGGGAGATCCACGGAGTCGACGAGCTGCCCCGGCTCCTGCCCCACACCGAGGTGGTCGTCCTCATCACGCCGCTGACGGAATCCACCCACCACCTCGTCGACAGCGAGTTCCTCGCCCAGCTGCCCGACAACGCCCTCATCGTCAATGTCGCCCGCGGCAAGGTCGTCGACACCGATGCACTCGTCGCCGAACTGGCCACCGGTCGCCTCCACGCGGCGCTCGACGTCGTCGATCCGGAGCCGCTGCCGGAGAACCATCCGCTGTGGGGAACCCCGAACACCCTCATCACTCCTCACGTGGGCGGGGACACCTCGGCGTTCGAGCCGCGCGTGGTCCAGATCCTGGCCGAGCAGATCCGCCGGATCAACGACGGCAAGAAGCTCCTCAATCTCATCGACGTCGACTGAGGAGGCCGCCGGGATCGGCTGGTGGCCAGAGTTCCAATATGCGAGAACTTCGCCGATGAGGCGGTGTCTCGGGCGTAGAGTGCGTCCATGAGCATTCATCCAGACCCCACCACTGTCGACATCAAACCTCGTTCCCGCGATGTCACCGACGGTCTTGAGAGCACCGCCTCGCGCGGCATGCTGCGCGCCGTCGGCATGGGCGACGACGACTGGGAGAAGCCCCAGATCGCGATCGCCACCTCGTGGAACGAGATCACCCCCTGCAACCTCTCGCTACAGCGCCTCGGCGGGGCCGCCAAGGAGGGCGTCCACGCCGCCGGCGGCTACCCGCTGGAGTTCGGCACCATCTCCGTCTCCGACGGAATCTCGATGGGCCACGAGGGCATGCACTACTCGCTGGTCTCGCGCGAGGTCATCACCGACTCCGTGGAGACCGTGATGAGCGCCGAGCGCCTCGACGGTTCGGTGCTCATGGCAGGCTGCGACAAATCGATCCCCGGCATGCTCATGGCCGCCGCTCGCCTCGGCCTGTCCAGCGTCTTCCTCTACAACGGTTCGATCATGCCGGGCACCGCGAAGCTCTCCGACGGCACCGAGAAGGAAGTCACCCTCATCGATGCCTTCGAAGCCGTCGGCGCCTGCCGGGCCGGGACCATCACCCGCGAGGACGTCGACGCCATCGAGCGTGCCGTGTGCCCGGGTGAGGGTGCCTGCGGCGGCATGTACACCGCGAACACGATGGCCTCGGCCGCCGAGGCGATGGGAATGTCCCTGCCCGGCTCGGCCGCACCGCCTGCCATCCACCGCAACCGGACCATCTTCGCCCGCCAGTCCGGTGAGGCGATCGTCAACCTGCTGCGCCAGGGCATCACCACGCGAGACATCATCACCCGTGAGTCGCTGCTCAACGCCGTCGCCGTGACGATGGCCTTCGGCGGGTCGACCAACGCCGTGCTGCACCTGCTCGCCATCGCCTACGAGGCGAACGTCGAGCTCACCCTCGATGACTTCAACCGGGTCGGGGACAAGGTCCCGCACCTCGGCAACGTCAAGCCCTTCGGCGAGTACGTCATGAACGACGTGTTCAAGATCGGCGGCGTGCCCGTGGTCATGAAGGCGCTGCTCGACAACGGGCTGCTCAACGGCGACTGCCTGACCGTCACCGGCAAGACCGTTGCCGAGAACCTCGAGAAGATCAACCCGCCGGACCCCGACGGCAAGATCCTGCGGGCGCTCGACAACCCGATCCACGCCACCGGCGGCCTCACCGTGCTCAAGGGATCGCTCGCCCCCGAGGGCGCCGTCGTCAAGTCGGCCGGCTTCGATGCCGACATCTTCGAAGGCACCGCACGCGTGTTCAACCAGGAGCAGCCGGCCATGGACGCCGTGCTGGGCGGGGAGCTGAAGAAGGGCGACGTCGTCGTCATCCGCTACGAGGGTCCGAAGGGCGGCCCCGGAATGCGCGAGATGCTGGCGATCACCGGTGCCATCAAGGGTGCCGGGATCGGCAAGGACGTCCTGCTCATCACCGACGGACGCTTCTCGGGCGGGTCGACCGGACTGTGCATCGGACATGTCGCTCCCGAGGCGGTCGACGGGGGACCGATCGCATTCATCGAGGACGGGGACCGGATCACCGTCGACATCGCCGCCCGCTCGATCGAGCTCCACGTCGACGAGGCGGTGCTGGCCGAGCGTCGCAAGACGTGGACGATCCCGGAGAACCACCGCCTGACCGGCGTGCTCGGCAAGTACGCCAAGCTGGTGCGCTCGGCCTCGACCGGAGCCGTGTGCTACTGAGCTGGCGCTCGGACTGCTGAGCCGAGAGTCATGATCGCCGAGGCGGTGCGGACCGACATCCGCACCGCCTCGGCGATTCCATATTCGCGACCCATGCCCGGTCTCCGGCCTAGGCCCCGAGCCGCGGCCAAGGCCCCCGAGCCGCGCGGCACGCACCGCGCAACACCGACCTCGGCCGGCTCGCCCGATCCGCGCGCCGACGGGCTCCGATCGACGACAGGAAGGACCGATATGAGAATCGTCGTGCTCGACGACTATCAGCGAGTGGCCGCCCGTTTCGGCGACTTCGCCTCACTCGACGCCGAGGTGGAGTACGTCGACCGGCCGATCGCCGACACCTCCGACCTCATCGCGGTGCTCGCCGGCGCCGAGGTGGTCGTGGCGATGCGGGAGCGCACGGCGTTCACGGCCGAGCGGCTGTCGCGGCTGCCCGATCTGCGACTGCTCGTCACCACCGGGCGGGTGAACGCCTCCATCGACATGGCGGCAGCACGCGACCTCGGCATCGTCGTCTCCGGCACCGAGTCGACCACCTCGGCGACGCCGGAGCTCACCTGGGGTCTCATCCTCTCCGTGCTCAGGCACATCCCGGCCGAGGACGCAGCGATTCGCGCCGGCGGCTGGCAGTCGACGATCGGGGCCGACCTCGAGGGCAGGCGGCTGGGCGTGGTGGGCCTGGGACGATTGGGGACGAGAGTCGCCCGGGTCGGGCTCGCCTTCGGCATGGACGTCGTCGCCTGGAGCCAGAACCTGACGGCCGCACACGCCGCCGACCATTCGGTGCGGGCCGTGAGCCGGGAGGAGCTGTTCTCCACCAGCGACGTCGTCACCGTCCACTACCAGCTCAGCCAGCGCAGCCGCGGGCTCATCGGAGCCGCCGAGCTCGCGCTGATGCAGCCGACCGCACTGCTCGTCAACACCTCCCGGGCGGGTCTCATCGACACCCCGGTCCTGCTCGAGGCGCTGCATTCCGGGACCATCGGCGGGGCCGGGCTCGACGTCCACGACGCCGAGCCGCTGCCCACCGACCACCCGCTGCGCCGGGCCCCGCGCACCGTGCTGACCCCACACCTGGGCTATGTCACGGAACGGACCTACCGGATCTTCTACTCCCAGGCCGTCGAGGACATCGCGGCCTGGCAGGCCGGCGGAGTCCTGCGCCGACTCAACTGACTGGCGCCGGCGCGTTCGTGCGTCGCCGGCGGAACCGGGCATCGCAGCCGGCTCCAGGTCGCAGCCGGCTCCGGGACGCCGACCTCGGACCGCTCGTGGGCTCAGTTCACGTCGGCGGGATCCGAGGCGACACGGCGGTTGTTCTCCAGGGCGTCGATGGAGGACAGCTCCGCAGCGCTGAGCTCGAAGTCGAAGACGTCGAAGTTCTCCTCCATCCGGCCGCGGTTGTTCGACTTGGGGAAGACGATGTGGCCCTTCTGGAGGTGCCAGCGGATGATCGTCTGCGCCCACGACTTGCCGTGGGCGTCCGCGATATCCCCGATCACGGTGGAGGCATAGTCGACCTTGCCCTGGCCCAGCGGACCCCAGGCTTCGATCCTGATGTCGTGCTCGGCCAGCAGCGGGCGGGTCTCGACCTGCTGGAACTGCGGGTGGCATTCGATC
>JAPSIC010000163.1 GCA_031179165.1 Brevibacterium sp. | reverse complement strand
GGCGCCGTAGATGTTCGCATTCATGGAGGAGAGCAGGGCGATGACGATGACGGCGGCCAGGGTCGAGGCGATGAACGGCAGCCCCGCGGTCTCGAGGACGGCGACGAAGGGGGAATCGGCGAGGCGGACGTCCTTCCAGTCGAGGACCGAGACGATGATCGCCACCGACCCGATGTAGAGGAAGAGGATGCGCCACACGACGCCCTTGATCGCCTTGCCGACGCTGCGGCTGGGGTCGGCGGTCTCGGCGGCGGCGACCGCGACGATCTCGATGCCGCCGAAGGCGAAGGCAACGACGAGCAGTCCGGCGGCGACGCCGGGGAACCCGGTGGGCATGAACCCGTCGGCGAAGACCTCTCCGGAGGGAGTCGCGGGGGTCCAGCCGAGCAGGAAAGCGAGGCCGAGGACGACGAAGAGGGTGACGAAGGCGACCTTGATCAGGGAGAACCAGAACTCGAACTCACCGAAGCTGCCCGAGGTGGTGAGGTTGATCGCGGTGAACATGATCATGATGATGAGCGCGATCACCCACTGCGGCATTCCGGGGATGTAGCCGGCCGCGATCTGCGCGGCGGCGGTGGCCTCGGCGGCTACGACGAGACACAGCTGGATCCACCACAGGGCACCGACGGCGAAGGCGGCGGCCGGTCCCATCGCTTTGCCGGCGTAGTGGGAGAAGGCCCCGGGGTTCGGATCGGCGGCGACGAGTTCGCCCAGGGCGCGCATGACGAAGATGACGATGAGGCCGGCCACGGCGTAGGACACGAGGACCGCGGGTCCCGCGGCCTGGATGCCGGCGCCTGCGCCGACGAACAGGCCCGCGCCGATCGCGGAGCCAAGGCTCATCATGACCAGGTGGCGGGTCTTCATCCCGGCTTTGAGGCCGGAAGGGGCGGCGGGGGAAGCGGTGGTGTGGGGTGATTGTGATTCGGGCACCAGGCGATTGTATCGGGTGGCACGCCTGTGCCGGGATCACGGTGGGCAGGCGATAAGCGATCTCTTCTCGCACGGCGAGTGGGAAGGGTGAGCAAAGGCAGCTTCGGGCACTGTGCTTTCAGTGCCCGAAGCTGCCTCTGTCATCTTATGCAACGCAGACTGATGCCGTCGCGATGACGGTCATGAGCGTTCTGTTGAAGGGACTCAGTGCCCCCGCTTCACCCACTCGTCGAGGTTCGGCTTCTCGGTGCCGATCGAGGTCGCCTCACCGTGGCCGGTGAGGACCACGGTGGCCTCGGGCAGTGTGAACAGGGTGTCGCGGATCGACTCGATGATCGTCTCGAAACTCGAGTACGACCGCCCCGTGGCGCCGGGGCCGCCCTTGAACAGGGTGTCCCCGGAGAACAGCACGGGACCCACTGCTGAGCCCGCACCGGCGGAATCCGGCACAGGCAGCCCGGTCTCGATGAAGAAGCATGTCGAGCCGGGGGAGTGGCCGGGAGTGTGCAGGGCCTTCAGCCGCACACTGTCGATGCTGAACGTGTCACCGTCGGCGATCTCCTTGTCGGGCTGGTAGTCCTCGTAGGTCATCTCCCACAGGACCCGGTCCTCGGGGTTGAGGTGGACCGGGGGATTGCCCACGCGGTGAGCGAACTCGCGGACGGCGGCCACATGATCGTCATGACCGTGGGTGAGCAGGATCGCCTTGACCTCTCGGCCCGCCACCGCCTCGGCGATGGCGTCGGGGTCATGGGCGGGGTCGATGACGATGACCTCGGACTCGTTGCCGACGATCCACACATTGTTGTCGACATCCCAGGTCCCGCCATCGAGCGAGAACGTTCCCTTGGTGACCAGATGTTCGATCGCGGCAGCCATCAGAGTTCCACCACCGATCGCAGCACTTCTCCACGTCCCATCTTCGCGAATGCCTCCTCGACGTCTCCGATTCCGATGCGCTCCGACACGAACTTCTCCAACGGCAGGCGACCCTGCTTGTAGAGGTCGACGAGCATGGGGAAGTCACGCGCGGGCAGGCAGTCACCATACCAGGAGGACTTGAGCTTGCCGCCGCGGCCGAAGACGTCGAGCAGCGGAACGCTCAGCTCCATCTCCGGAGTCGGCACACCGACGAGCACCACGGTGCCGGCCAGGTCGCGACCGTAGAAGGCCTGACGCCAGGTCTCGGGACGACCCACCGCGTCGATGACGACATCGGCGCCGAACCCGCCGGTCAGCTCCTGGATCGCGGAGACGACGCCGTCCTCGTCCAGGCCGCGGGAGTTGACGGTGTGGGTGGCGCCCAGGTCCTTGGCCCACTCGAGTTTCTTGTCGTCGATGTCGACGGCGATGATCGTGCCGGCACCGGCCAGAGCTGCACCCGCGATCGATGCACAGCCGACGCCGCCGCAGCCGATGACGGCCACGGACTTCCCGCGAGTGACCTCGCCGGTGTTGATCGCGGCCCCGATTCCGGCCATGATCCCGCAGCCGAGCAGACCCACGACGGCGGGGTCCGCCTCGTCGACCTTCGTGCACTGGCCCGCGGCCACGAGCGTCTTCTCCGCGAACGAACCGATCCCGAGCGCGGGGGTGAGCTCAGTGCCGTCGGTCAGGGTCATCTTCTGCGAGGCGTTGTGCGTGGCGAAGCAGTACCACGGCTCACCGCGCTTGCACGCCCGGCAGTCACCGCAGATCGCCCTCCAGTTGAGGATGACGAAGTCGCCGACCTCGACGTTGGTCACGCCCTCGCCGACCTCCGCGACCACACCGGCCGACTCATGACCGAGCAGGAACGGGTAGTCGTCGCTGATCCCGCCCTCGCGGTAGTGGAAGTCGGTGTGGCAGACGCCGCACGACTTCACATCGACGACGACCTCGCCCGCCCCCGGATCGGGGATGACGATGTCGGTGAGCTCCACCGGAGCACCCTTGCTCCGAGAGATGACACCCTTGACAGTCTGTGGCATTGCGCCTCCTTGCTTCCAGCGCCGGCCGCAGCCGCTTGCGCCCTCATACGTGATTTACACCCCCACCCTAACCAGGCGGAGTGACACCGACCAGCGGGTGTCCGGAAAGTGAGTCGAGCCATGCCCGCCGCCGCCCGCGCTGGCTCAGCAGAAGCCCGAAGGGCCACCGCCGAGGTGGAATCACTCGACAATGATCCTTCGAAGATGCTGCCCCGACACGACGAAGCGGGCGGGATCTGAGTCCCACCCGCTTCTGTCCGTCGACCTGCCGCGGCGCGGCAGTCCGGTCAGATCACTCCATGTCGGGGTGCTTGCGCAGGTGCACGATCGCAGCGGCCAGGCCGCCCCAGACGGTGATCATGGCGATGACCATCATGATGATTGCAGGCGCTTCCATCACTTATCTCCTTTGAGTTCTTCGTGCACTGAATCGGCGACCGAGGCGTCGGTGTCGTCGAGCGTCTTCTGCGGCCACTTGATCAGCGACAGCACGATGGCGATGACGATGAGCAGGGCGATCATGCCCCAGCCGAAGACGCCGGTGAGCAGCGCCGGGTAGTCCTCGTAGCCCTGAGTGGCGTACGTGATGATCTGAGTGATCAGCATGTAGGCGAGCACGACCGCGGTGACTCCGCCGAGGACGATCATCCAGAACCAGCCGACCTTGAAGCTGGAGACCGCGTTGAGGTGGTCGCGCAGCACCGGCAGCTTCCGGGCGACCCAACCGACGACGATGAGTCCGACCACCGCGGCACCGACGATGCCGAGGTTGTTCGCCCAGGCGTCCATCGTGTCGAGGACGTAGAGGCCGGTGATGGTCGTCATGAGCAGGATCGAGATGACCGCCATGGCGCCGCCGACGAGCCAGATCGACACCTTGTTGCCGATCCCGAACTTCTCGCGCAGCGCCTGGATGGGCACCTGCACGATCGAGATCAGCGAGGTGAGACCGGCGAAGACGAGACAGGCGAAGAAGGCGAAGCCGAACAGCCCACCACCCGGCATCTCCGAGATCAGGGTCGGGAAACCGACGAAGGCCAGGCCGATGCCGCTCGAGGCGACCTCGGAGACCTCCGTGCCCTGCGCCGTGGCCATGAAGCCGAGAGCCGCGAAGACGCCGATGCCGGCGAGGATCTCGAAACCGGAGTTGGAGAAGGCGACGACCAGGCCGGAGCCGGTGAGGTTCGTCTTCCGCTTGAGGTAGGACGCGTAGGTGATCATGATGCCGAACGCGATCGACAGCGAGAAGAAGATCTGGCCGTAGGCCGCGATCCACACCGCCGGGTCGGCCAGGGCCGCGAAGTCCGGAGTGAAGAGGGCATTGAGGCCCTCGGCCGCTCCGGGCAGGAACAGCGACCGGATCACCAGGATCAGGAACAGGATGATGAGCAGGGGGATGAAGATCTGGGAGAACCGGGCGATGCCGTTCTGCACGCCCAGGAGCAGGATGCCCAGGGTGACGACCCAGACCAGGATGACCGGGATGAGGACGCCGGGCACGAACTCGAACGAGACTCCCGGATCCCCGAGCTTGAGGAACGACCCGAAGAGGAACCCCTCGGCGTCGTCGCCCCACGACTGGTTGAGCGAGAAGAACATGTAGCAGCCGGCCCACGCGATGATGGCGGCGTAGTAGACACCGATGACGAAGGCGACACCGGTCTGGAACCAGCCGATCGGTTCGGCGACCTTCGTCGCCATCCGGAACGCCAGTGGGGCCGAACCGCGTGAGCGGTGGCCGAGCGCGTAGTCGAAGAACAACAGGGGGATGCCCGCGGTCAGAAGTGCGACCAGATAGGGGATGATGAAGGCGCCGCCGCCGTTTTCGTAGGTGACGTAGGGGAAGCGCCAGATGTTGCCGAGGCCGACGGCCGAGCCGATGGCTGCGAAGATGAACGCGCCCCGGGTGGCGAAGACCTCCCTCTGGGGTGAAGCGGTGGTAGACATGATGTCCTTTCTTTCTCAACCACATTGTTGTGAGGCTGAACTCCGGTTTCGGGTCCTCCTGGGATCACCTCGCCGACCTGTTCGTCAATCGCCTCCGGAGGATCTCCCCAGTTGTGCGACCTTCGGTCTCAAGGACCGGGAACAAGGATACGGTGAATCTACTGTGAAGCGTGGGTCATGTCACTGGAACCGCGTAACAGTCTCATATCAAAATCCGGACAGCGCAAGCCCGGTCGCGGCGGCACCCCCACCGGCCCGTCGCCTCGGCGCTCGGACCCGTCGGATTCGGCCCTCATCACCGTTAGACTTGTCCGTGTGACTATCGCTCTCTACAACACCGCCAGCCGCACCACGGAAGAACTGCGCCCCGCCGAACCGGGGCACGTCGGGATCTACGTCTGTGGTGCCACGGTGCAGGGCGAACCGCACATCGGGCACCTGCGGTCGGCCTCGGTCTTCGACCAGCTCCGCCGCTGGCTGCTCTACCGGGGCTACTCGGTCACCCTGATCCGCAACGTCACCGACATCGACGACAAGATCCTGTCGAAGTCCGTCGACGAGGGACGTCCCTGGTTCGCCCATGCCTACAAGTACGAACGCGCCTTCACCGCCGCCTATCAGGCCCTCGACGTGCTGCCGCCGTCCTACGAACCGCGCGCCACCGGCCACATCACCGAGATGATCGAACTCATCGACCGTCTCATCGCCGCCGGACACGCCTACCCCGCCCTCGACGGCTGCGGGGACGTGTACTTCGACGCCACCTCGTGGGCGGACTACGGCGAGCTGACCAACCAGCGCCTCGACGACATGGAGCCCGCCGGCGACTCCGAGCTGCGCGGGAAGAAGGACTCCAGGGACTTCGCACTGTGGAAGGCCCACAAGGCCGGCGAGCCCGACACCGCCTCCTGGCCCTCTCCCTGGGGGCGCGGCCGGCCCGGCTGGCACATCGAGTGCTCGGCGATGTCGACGAAGTACCTGGGCTCGCACTTCGACATCCACGGCGGCGGTCTCGACCTCCGCTTCCCCCACCACGAGAACGAACTCGCCCAGTCCCGCGCGGCCGGCGACCGGTTCGCCGACATCTGGATGCACTCCGGACTGCTCAACGTCGGCGGGGACAAGATGTCGAAGTCGCTCGGCAACTCCGTGTTCGCCTCCGACCTCTTCGCCCGCTTCAGCCCCCTGGCCGTGCGCTACTTCCTGACCAGCGCCGGCTACCGCTCGATCCTCGAGTTCTCCGCCGAGGCGATGGAGCGCCAGACCGCGTCGCTCGACCGGCTGGCGAACTTCCTCGACCGCGCCCGGCAGGCACTCGGGGACGAGGCTCCCGTCCTGCCGAACGTGCACACCGGCTACTCCGACCGCAGCGTCGACGTGCCCGAGGAGTTCGCCGCGGCACTCGACGACGACCTCGGCGTGCCGCGGGCCCTGTCCGTGGTCTTCGCGACGGTCACCGAGGGCGCCAAGCTCCTCGACTCCGCATCCGACCGGTCCCGGCTGAGCCGGATCGTCGCCGAGGTGGAGCTCATGCTCGACATCCTCGGCGTCAATCCCAGCGCCGAGGTGTGGGCGACCGGCGGTGGGGATGCGAAGTTGGCGACGGCCCTGGATTCCCTCGTCGCCGGGCTCGCCGAGCAGCGGGCCGCAGCGAAGGCCGAGAAGGACTTCGCGGCCGCCGATGCCATCCGCGACAACCTCGCGGCCGCCGGCATCATCATCGAGGACACGGCGGACGGCTACCGCTACCACCTCAAAGACAACTGACATCTGCAGCGGTTCGACCGCTGGCACCTCGAACGAAGGACACACATGGCTTCCAACCCACGATCCGGCGGCGGCAAGAAGGGCCCGACCAAGGGCTCGGGCGGCAAGAACCGGCGCAGTCTGCGCGGCAAGGGTCCCACGCCCAAGGCCGAGGACCGCGTCTACCACAAGGCCCACAAGGCGGCACAGGCGCGCAAGGCCGCCGGCGCGACCGCGCAGGCCAAGCGCCGGAAGAAGGAGCACGGGCCCAACATGGTCGCCGGCCGCAACTCCGTGCTCGAAGCGCTGCGTGAGGACGTCCCGGCGACCGCGCTCTACGTCGTCGGGCGGATCGATTCCGACGACCGGGTGCGGGAGTCGATCAAGCTGGCAGCCGAGCGCGGCATCTCGATGCTCGAGGCGAGCAAGCCCGACCTCGACCGGCTCACCGATGACGCGATCCACCAGGGCATCGCCCTGCAGGTGCCGCCCTATGACTACGCCGAGCCGCAGGAGCTGCTCGAGTTCGCTGCCGACCGTGCGGAGACCCCGCTGCTCGTGGCCCTCGACGGGATCACCGACCCGCGGAACCTCGGCGCCATCGTCCGCTCGGTCGCGGCCTTCGGCGGTCACGGGGTCATCATCCCCGAACGCCGTGCCGCCTCGATGACGGCCGCCGCGTGGAAGACCTCGGCCGGTGCGGCCGCGCGGATCCGCGTCGCGCAGGTCGTCAACCTGGCCCGCACCATCGATGAGCTCAAGAAGCAGAACGTGTTCGTCGTCGGCCTCGACATGGACGGCGACGTCGAACTGCCGGAGCTCACCTTCAGCCGCGACCCCCTGTGCATCGTCGTCGGCTCCGAGGGCAAGGGGCTGTCCCGCCTCATCGCCGACAAGTGCGACCAGATCGT
>JAPSIC010000162.1 GCA_031179165.1 Brevibacterium sp. | reverse complement strand
ATGTTCACCGATGCGAAGGGCCTGCTGGCCGGTGGCATGGAGCTCGTCGTCGCCGCCTGGGAAGAGGCCCATCAGGACGGATGGGACTGGCGGAGCATGGATCGCTACGTCATGCACCAGGTCTCCGACGTCCACACGAACTCGATCACCAAGGCCGCACAGCTGGATTCCGGGCGGATCCCCGTCACCTACCCGGAGCTGGGCAACGTGGGTCCGGCCTCACTGCCCATCACCCTGTGCCGCGAGGTCGAGAACCTCAAACCCGGCGACCGCGTCCTGTGCATGGGAGTGGGTTCCGGGCTCAACACCGCAATGACCGAAATCGAGTGGTAGAGAGAGACTCAATGAGATTTCCTGCACGGCCGGCCACGATTCCCCCGACGCTGCCCGAGTGGGATCCCGCCTGGTCCCGGATCATCGACGCCGAGACCTCAGACGGAACACATTCCTTCCACGTTCTCGACACCCTCGCGGCGCTGCGCGCCGAAGGGTGCGAGCCGAGCGGGACGATCCTCGCCCTGCACGGCAACCCGACCTGGTCCTACCTGTGGCGCCACCTGGCCCGGGCCACCGTGGAGGCCGCCGCCCCGGGCTCCGACGGCACCCCGAGCACGCGGGTGTGGCGGGTCATCGCCCCGGATCAGCTCGACATGGGGTTCTCGGAGCGCCTCGGGCACGAGTCCCTGCCGAAGCCGCACGGTCCCGAGGTCCGCCGCATCTCCCAGCGCATCGACGACTTCGACTCCGTCGTCCGCACCCTGCTCGCCGAGACGGACGGCAGCCATCCGGTGGTGACGATCGGGCACGACTGGGGCGGCGTCCTGTCCCTCGGCTGGGCCGCCCGCAACACCGACCTCGTCTCCGCCTCCATCAGCCTCAACACCGCCGTCCACCAACCCGACGACGCACCGATTCCCGCTCCCCTGCGCGCCACCCTGGCCGGCCCGATGCTGCCGACCGCGACCGTCCTCACCGACTGGTTCCTGCGGGTGACGCTGCGCCTCGGCGACCTGGACCCGGAGATCCGGGACGCCTTCCGCGCCCCCTACGCCACCCCGTCGCACCGGCACGGGGTCGGCGGGTTCGTCGCCGACATCCCCGTCGACGACAGGCATCCCTCACATCCCGAGCTGCAGCGCATCGGGGCCGACATCGCCGCCCTCGACCACCCCGCCCTGCTCGTGTGGGGACCGAAGGACCCGGTGTTCCTCGAACGCTACCTGCGGGACCTGCGCCAGCGTCTGCCCCAGGCCGACATCCACCGGTTCGAGCAGGGCTCGCACCTGGTCAGCGAGGACTTCGACGTCTCCGGCGTCGTCATCGACTGGCTCGCCGCGCAGTTCCCGCCGGAGCACCCACCGCAGGCCCTGCCGACCGCGCCCTCCGCCGCGGACGCTCGCCCCACCGCCGGGGACGCCCGTCCCATCACCGCGATCCTCGACGCCCGCCGCGACGACGACGGCATCGCCTCGGTCGACTTCTCCCACACGCCGCCGCAGCAGATCAGCTGGCGCCGGCTCTGGCATGTGACGACGAGCATCGCCCACGGCCTGACCGAACTCGGAGTCCGGCCCGGCGACCGCGTCTCGATGCTCGTGCCCCCCGGCAACAACCTCACCGCCGCCCTCTACGCCTGCCTGAAGATCGGAGCCGTCGCCGTCGTCGCCGATGCCGGGCTCGGCCCACGCGGCATGACGCGGGCGACCACCTCGGCGGATCCGCAGTGGATCATCGGCGAGCTGCCCGGCCTCGGTCTCGCCCGCGCATTCAACTGGCCGGGCCGCCGCATCTCCGTGACCCCGCTGGGCGCAGTGCAGCGCCGGCTGTTCGCGGTCGAGACCAGCCTGACCGAACTCGCCCGCACCGAGCACCGCGGTCAACTGCCGGCCGTCGAACCGGACGCGGACGCCGCGATCCTCTTCACCTCGGGATCGACGGGCCCCGCCAAGGGAGTGCGCTACACCCACTCCGACATCTCCGCGCTGGCCGCCGTGCTCACCCGCGCCTTCCACGTCGGCGAAGGCACCGGTCTCGTCGCCGGCTTCCCGCCGTTCGCGCTCCTCGGCCCCGCCATCGGCGCCAGCTCGGTGACCCCGGACATGTCGGTGACGAGGCCGAAGACGCTCACCGCGACCGCCATCGCCGATGCCGTCATCGCCGGCCGGGCGACCATGGTCTTCGCCTCCCCCGCCGCCTACCGGAACGTCGCGGACACCGCCTCGGCGCTGACCGCGGAGCAGAGGGCCGCCTGCGCTCGGGTCGAGCTGGTGCTGTCCGCCGGCGCTCCCGTGCCTCTGGACCTGATGGACTCCATCGCCGAGGTGTTCCCCGCCGCCTCGATCCACTCCCCCTACGGCATGACCGAGGGCCTCCTGCTCACCGACATCGACCGTGACGAGGTCGACCGGGCCACCGGTTCGACGACCACTGTGGCAGGCGAAGCCCGGCCCAATCTCGGCGTGTGCGTCGGTCGACCGATCGACGGCGTCGAGCTGGCGCTGGCAGAGATCGATGACACCGGCACCCCGTCTCAGACCCTCCTCAGGGGCCCGCAGGCACGGGGCCGCCTCGGAGAGCTGGTCGTCAGCGCCGCTCACATCAAGGCCGGGTACGACAGGCTCTGGCACACCACCGCCCAATCCGCCCGTGACGACCTCGACGGTCGGCAGTGGCACCGGACCAACGACATCGGGCACATCGACGACGATGGGCGGGTGTGGCTCGAAGGGCGCCTGCAGCATGTCGTGACGACTCCCCGCGGTCCCGTCGGGCCGGGTGCCCTCGAGGCCCTCATCGACGAGGATCCCCAGGTCAGCCGCAGCGCAGTCGTGGGCATCGGTCCCCGCGGCACGCAGGCGCTCGTGGCGGTGCTCGACGCCGAAGGCACAGACCTCTCCCCCGGTCTGGCTCCCTTGAACCTCAGCGCCCGCCTCCGGGCGCAGGTGGCCCAGCGCGACGGCCATGACCTCAGCGCCGTCCTCGTCGCCCCGTCCTTCCCCACCGACATCCGCCACAACTCGAAGATCGACCGCTCCCGCCTGGCGGTCTGGGCCGATCATGTGCTCGCCGGCGGGTCCGTGCGCAGACGCGTCTGACCCCCTCGACGTCCGCGCCTGACCACGCCTTCGACGTATTGGAGTTCCCATGAAGATCACCGTCACCGGGGCCTCGGGCCTGCTCGGTTCGTCCGTCGCCCGAGCCCTCGTCTCCGCCGGGCACAGCGTCACCACCCTGCAGCGCCGACCCTCGGGGGTCGAGAACGCCCGGGACGTCCTCGGCACCGTGGCCGATCCCGCCTCGGTCGCCGAGGCGGTCAACGGCGCCGAGGCGATCGTGCACCTGGCGGCGAAGGTGTCGCTGACCGGGGACCCGCGCGAATTCGAGGCGGTCAACGTCGGCGGCACACGCACGCTGGTCTACGGAGCGCAGACCGCCGGAGTCTCCCGGCTCGTCCACATCTCCTCGCCGTCGGTGGCGCATACGGGCGCGTCGATCATCGGCGACGGAGCGGGACCCGCCTCAACCGAGCGTGCGCGCGGAGAGTACGCGCGGACGAAGGCAGCGGGAGAGCTCATCGCCCTGGGCGCCGATTCGGACGCGTTCCGGGTCCTCGTCCTGCGGCCGCATCTGATGTGGGGACCCGGCGATGCCCAACTGACCGAGCGCATCATCGAGCGCGCCCGCACGGGGCGGATGCCGGTGCTCGGCGCCGGGACCGCCCTGGTCGACACTCTGTTCGTCGACAATGCCGTCGAGGCGATCGTCGCGGCTCTCGACGCCGTCGACACCGTTCACGGGGAGTCGCTGGTCGTGACGAACGGTCAGCCACGCCCGATCGGTGAGCTGATGTCGCGCATCGCCATCGCCGGAGGGGCGGGAGAACCAAGGCTGCGCATCCCGGTTCGGGCCGCGCTGACGGCGGGGTCCGTGGTGGAGAAGGTGTGGGATCTCGGTGAGCATGACGACGAACCGCCGCTGACGAGGTTCCTCGCCGAGCAGCTCTCGACCGCCCATTGGTTCGACCAGCGCCGGACCCAGGAGGTCCTGCAGTGGCGGCCGCGGGTGAGCATCGAGGACGGGTTGGAGATCCTCAGGGCCCACTGCTCCGGGTAGGAGGGCCGGCGGCGCAGGTTCAGTCGGGCCTCGCGGTCGGACTGTCGGATTCCGGAACCGGACGCGGAGGCGGGATCGGGTGCCGGTCGATCTGGATCGCCTTCGACGGGCACAGGTATTCGGCCTCCCGCGCTGCCGCTGCCTCGGGCTCGGACGGGTGCGGGTCGAGCAGTTCGACGAATCCGTCGTTCTCGTCCGGATTCGCGAACACGGCAGGGGCGACGAGCCCGCAGTTGCCGGAGGCGACGCACATGCTCGAATGGACCGTGACCTCCATGGTCCCCGGACTCGCGGGGTCTTCCTCACTTTTCATGCGTCCTCACCCTCGATAGCGTCGGACCAGTGGGCAGGCGTACGGGTCCTGGTTCCGCACGCCCACCTGGTTGAGGTAGGCGATGACGGTGGCGGCCGCCTCGGCGAGGGTCCGTTCGATGTACGGGATTCCTCGGTCGGCGCACTCCTGCCTCACGATCCTCTGCATTGCCGGGAGGCTGGGCCGCGGCGCGGCCGGGAACAGGTGGTGTTCGATCTGGAACTGCAGTCCGCCCATGAGGACCCGCACCAGTGGGCCATCCTTGATGTTGCGCGACATGACGACCTGCCTGCGCAGGAAGTCGACATGGACCCCGCGCGGCACGGTGGGCATCCCGATGTGATTGAGTGCGAAGGCCCCGCCGAGCAGGAATCCGAACGCTCCCACCTGGACGCCGAAGAAGGCGCACGCCATCCCGAACGGCATGGCGAGGAACAGCAGGGTGAGGTAGGCGCCGTGCCGGATCACGATGAACGCGATCTCCGTGGCCCGGTGCGGCACGTCCGGGGAGGTGAGGAGCATCCGCAGGGACGCGACGTGGAGGTTCAGACCTTCAAGGAACAGCAACGGGACGAAGAAGATCCCCTGATGTCGGGCGAGGTACGCCCCCACCCCGCGCCGGCGCTTCGCGGCGTCGGGGGTCAGGGCCAGCAGGTTGGACTCGATGTCGGGATCCTCCCCCTCGTGATTGGGGTAGGCGTGGTGGGTGTTGTGCTTGGCCATCCACCAGCCGAAGCTCAGTCCCATGACCAGACCTGCGATGATGCGCGAGAGCCATTCGTTGGCCTCCCGGGAGGCCAACACCTCCCGGTGCGCCGCCTCGTGGGACAGGAACCCCAGCTGCGCCATGACGAAGCCGATGAGGGCGGCACCGATGAGTTGGAACCAGGTCGCTCCGAGGAGGCCGACGAGGGCGAGCAGACCCGCCAGGGCCACGAGCCAGCCGGAGAAGCGGACGAGGTAGAAAGCCGGCCGCCTGCGCATCAGACCGGCATCGTGCACGGTCGTGCTCAGCTGGCGGTAGGTCTCGACATAGGTTTCAGCTGACATGGTCGCCACCTGCTTTCACACGGTCGTGAGACGGTGCCGACGGGTATGCGGTGTCGACACGCACTCAGGTCGGGAGCAGCATCGTCTCCTGCCCCAATCGTATGACAGGAATCCCTCACCTATTCGATCCCCAGGGGTCACAATCGAAACTCGAACCCTCTCGTCAGGGATGAGGAGGAGAATCGCAGGATGACCACACAGCCGACCCTGATGCTGCTCGGCGGTGTGCCCGGCGCCGGCAAGACCCGCGCCCTGCAGGCGATTGAGCGCCGTGTCACGGGAGTCCGGATCTGCGACTCCGACCGGGTCCGTCGTCGACTGACGTCGCTCCTGCCCCGGGTGCCCTATCGGCTGCTGCGCCCCGCCGTCCATGCCATTGCCGAGCTCATCGTCCTGATTCGGCTGCTCCACCCTGGGGGCGGACCGCTCCTCATCCACAGTCCGGGAACGCGTCGGTTCGGCCGTATGACCATCGTGCGGCTCGCCCGGCGGCTGGGCCGCTCCCCGATCGCCGTCTTCATCGACGTCTCCAGGGAGGAGGCGCTGCGGGGCCAGGTCGGGGGCGGACGAGTCGTCCGCGCCCGGGCCTTCGACCGGCATTGGCGGCGATGGCTCGACCTCCGCCGGTGCCTCGTCGAGGGCCGCTCGGCAGCGCTTCCGGGAGAGCCCTGGGAACTCGTGAGGATGACGACGCGGCACGGGGCCGCAGTCGAGGTGCTGGGAGCACTCGGCGAGCGCCAGCCCTTCTTCCCTCCGTCATCGACCGAGAGGTGAAGCCGATCGGCGTTCTCAGAACGTCTGCGACCCTGCGACGAAGCACGCAGCGATCTCGACATCGGCGAGTTCCTCGGCGCTGAGCTCGAACGGATCCACGGCGAAGACCGTGAGGTCGGCGTGCTTGCCCGGAGCGATCGACCCGGCGCTGTCCTCGAGCCCCGCCGAACGCGCCGAGTGGAGGGTGTAGCCCTCGAATGCCTGCACTGTCGTCAGCGCTTGCTCGGGCTGCACCGGGGCGACCTGGGGCTGGCGCACGGGACGCCTGAGGATGGAGTCCGCCATCATCTCCCGGGGATCGAAAGGTGTGATCGGCCAATCCGAGCCGAGCGCGAGAGTGGCGCCCTGGGCCCGGAGATCTTGGCAACGCCATCCTCGTCCCGCCCTCTCCTCGCCGAGGCGGACGGACCAATTGTCGCTCCGATCTGCTCGCGTGTGGTGGGTCCCATGAATCGGCTGCATGCTCGCGGCCACGCCGAGCTGGGCGAACCTGGCCACCGTCTCGTCAGGTATCGTCTCGATGTGCTCAATCCGGTGGCAGCTGCGGCGCCCGAGCTCACCGAGCGCCTCGATCGAGTCGAGGACGAACTCGACGCCGCGGTCTCCGATGGCATGGGTCGCCGTGCTCACCGAGTGCTCGGCGAAGAACCGCAGCGCCTGCCGGTAGTCGTTCGTATCGGTCCAGATCGATTTGGTGCCCTGGCCGAAGATGTCGGGGTGGCCGAGCCAGGCCGAGCCGTTGTCGACGGTCCCGTCGATCATGAACTTCACGCCGTCGACGACCCATCGCCTTCCGCCGGTCCCCTGTTGAGCGAGAACCTCCTCCCAGTCCTCGCGAGTGGTGCCCGGGAAGACGAGAGGCGAGAACCGGACCCGCAGAGGCAGCTCATAATGCTCCTCGACCCAGGCGATCACCTCGGCGCTGGGAGCTTCGAAATCAAGGACATGGGTTGCGGTCAGACCCGTCGAGGCCATGGCGGTCAATGTCTGGAGCAGACGCTCACCCAGCTCGGAGACTGTTTCGGTCGGCCCGTGGGCGAGGACGAGGTCCATGGCGCTGAATTCGAGGAGGTATCCGGTGGGCGCACCATCGGCGTCGACGCCTACGGCGGATTCGTCACGAAAGGTCTCCGCTCCGGTGATTCCCGCCAGCTTCAGCGCCGAGGTGTTGCAGATCGCGGAGTGTCCGTCGCGCATGCGAAGGAACATCGGATGCGCGCCGGTGACGTCGTCGAAGATCCGTCCGTCGAAGCCATCGGGGAACACGTTCGGGTCGAGTCCCCATCCGCGCACCCACTGCCCCGCAGCGAGG
>JAPSIC010000247.1 GCA_031179165.1 Brevibacterium sp. | reverse complement strand
GAAATACCCGGATTCCCCGTTGACGTTGACGTAGAGGGCGTCGAAGCTCGTGCCGCCCACGGCCAGCGCATCGGCCATGACCCGGCCAGCGGAGTCGAGGACTGCGGCCAGTCGCGCCCTGCGTGTGCGCGCCGGGACCGCCAACGGGTGGACCCCGGCGCGGAAGAGGGCCTCGTCGGCGTAGATGTTGCCGATCCCGGACACCAGCGTCTGGTCGAGCAGCGCGGATTTGATCACTGTGCGTTTCCGGGCCAGCTGCGCGATCACCGCATCGGCGTCGAAGGCGTCCTCCAGCGGGTCGGCGCCGATGTGGGCGGCGGAGGCGGGCACCCACCGGCCCTGCGACCAGGTCAGAGGCTGAACACCGAGGTGGCCGAAGATCCGCTGGTCGACGAACCGCATCTCGTAGGTCTCGCCGGCGCGTTCGAGTTCGAACAGGGCGCGGGTGTGACGATGCCGGTGCTCGAGGGCCGAATGGACCCGGAGCTGGCCGCTCATCCCAAGATGGACGATGAGGCTGAGTCCAGCGCCCTCGAGGTGGGAGGCGCCGTCGGATGACCGAGAGTCACCCGGTGTGTCCGCGGCGTCCGCGCCGAGGGTCAGCCACATGAACTTCCCGCGCCGCTCGGCGGCTCGGATGCGGTGGCCGGTGACGGTGTCGACGAAGTCGGCCACGGCATCGGGAGCCACCCGCCGCTGGGAGGTGGTGCCCAGGATCCGGGGGTCGATCACCTCGGCGCGGGTGATGGTCGCTCCCGCGGCCCAGTCCTCGACGCCGCGGCGGACGCTTTCGACCTCGGGCAGTTCAGGCATCGCCGTTCGCGCCGCGTCAGCGCCGGTAGTCGGGGTAGAGCGTGCGGATGGCCTTGACGGCGACCTCCGCGGCTGCCGCCTCGGCGGCCTTCTTCGAGGACCCGTCTCCGGTGCCCCAGCCGTTCTCGCCCAGCAGGGCGGTCGCGGTGAAGACCGTCGCGTGGTCCGGGCCCGAGGACGTGATCTCGTAGCTGACGGGGCCCAGCCCCAGGTCGGCGGCCGCTTCCTGCAGGGTCGTCTTGTAGTCCATTCCGGCGCCGAGGCGCACGGCGTCGACGAGCATGTCGTCGATGAGCCGGTGGACGAAGGCGAACGCGGCTTCGCGTCCGGACGCGACGTAGGTGGCGCCGATGAGCGCTTCGACGGTGTCGGCGAGGATCGAGTCCTTGTCGCGTCCGCCCGTGAGCTCCTCACCCCGGCCGAGCAGGATGTGCCGGCCGATGTCGTGGCGTCTGGCGATCGCCGCCAGGGCCCTCGTGTTGACCACGGCCGAGCGCATCTTCGCCAGCTGGCCCTCGGGCAGGTCGGGGTTGTCATAGTAGAGCGATTCGGTCGCGACCAGACCCAGGACGGAGTCGCCGAGGAACTCGAGGCGCTCGTTGGTCGGGATCCCCCCGGCCTCGAAGGCGAAGGAACGATGGGTCAGGGCAAGACGAAGAGTCTCGGGATCGATATCGATCCCGAGACTCTCCATCAAGGCTGCTGTGGTATCAGTCTCCACAGCTCAGACGTCAGCGACCTTGCGTCCCTTGTACTCGAGGTACAGCGGGGTGCCGGCTGAGTCTTCGACAACTTTGGCCTGGTGAG
>JAPSIC010000161.1 GCA_031179165.1 Brevibacterium sp. | reverse complement strand
CCTTCTTGAAGCTGCGGCCCTGCGGCCCGCGGATCTCGATCTCGGTGATCGTCCGCGATCCCAGTCCCGCCTCGAGCGCGTCGAGGATCGTGGGTTTGAGGACTCGCAGCTGGGTCGCCCACGTCGTCGAATCCGCGGCGATGACCAGCAGCGGAGGGGAGAAGTCGACGGGTCTGCAGTGCATGGCCACCTGAGTGCCGACGAGCTCCGGCCAGCGGCCGAGGACCTTGCCGATGTCGATCGAGGAGCTCCACCCGCGCGAGGAGATGAGACTGCCGAGTGCCGAGGAGATCGTCGCCGGGTCCCGCTTGTCCTTGCCCGCCGAGGTGTAGGTGACGTCCCCGCGGATGCGGGTGCGACGCCGGTGGGCGAAGATCCGGGCTTCCGTGACCTCCATCCTCCGTACCCGATCGAGGGCTTCGAGGGCGGCGACCGGTGTCGCCTCGTCGCGAATGATCCCGCTCATGCCGACCCCGGAGCTGCGAGCAGTCGGGACTGGTCGACCTTGTTTCCCTCGAGTCCCGCCGGGAGATCGGCGTCGACGGCGGCGGTGATGAGGACCTGCTCCGCCTCGGTGATCCGGGCGGCCAGCCGGCTCCGGCGTCCGGTGTCGAGTTCGGCGAAGACGTCGTCGAGGATGAGGATCGGCTGCTCCGCGGCCGTTCCGGCATCGGAGCTGAGCAGGTCCCAGCCGGCCAGTTGCATCGCCAGAGCCAGGGACCAGGTCTCCCCGTGGGAGGCATACCCCTTGGCGGGATGCTCGCCGATGGTCAGCGCCAGGTCGTCGCGTCCGGGTCCGTGCAGAGTCAGGCCGCGTTCGATCTCGGCGGTGCGCCGGCGTTCGAGGGCGGCGAGGAGGAGCTCTCGGCATTCGGCGGCGGAGTCAGCCTGCGTGTAGTCGATACGGGAGTCGTAGCGGGCCTGGATCCCCTGCCGCTCCAACCGGGCATCGGCGGCGATGTAGGCGAAGTTCTCCTGCAGCGGGGCCACGATGTCGGCGAGGACCCTGTTCCGTCCGAACACCAGCTCGGCCGCGGCATCCGCATACGCCATGTTCCAGATGTCGAGGGTCGCCTCCAGGCCCGGCTCGCGCTCTTCGCGCAGTCGCTTGAGCAGGGCGTTGCGCTGCTTGAGGGCCCGTTCGAAGTCGGCGATGACCGAGGCGTAGCGCGGGTTGCGGGCGACGACCAGCGTGTCCATCCAGTTCCGCCGCTCGGCCGGCTCTCCACGGACCAGGCTGAGGTCCTCGGGGGCGAAGACGACACAGGAGACGAGTCCGAGGATCTCCTTGAGCTTGACCGGAGATCGGTTCACCCGGGCCCGGTTCGTCCCCTTCGCCTGGATGGACACGTCCACCACGGCGTGGCGCGGCCCGCGGTTGACCAGGGCGGAGATCGTCGCCGTCTGCGCGTTCTCGTTGACCAGCGGGGCGTCGAAGGCGACCCGATGGGAGCGCAGATGCGCGAGATAGCCGATCGCCTCGACGATGTTGGTCTTGCCCGTGCCGTTGTCGGCGACGAAGGTGGTCACCCCCGGCTCGAACTCGAGGTCGAGCTCGCGGTACGAGCGGTAGTCACGAAGTGAGAGGCGGGATATCCACATTCAGATGCGGGTGGGCATGAGCAAGTACCGGTACGACTCGTCGGCAGGCGAGTCCAGATCCTTCTGCCCCGAGATGATGACGGGCTTCATCGGCTGGGTGAACGAGAAGTTCACGTACGGGCTCTCCACAGCTGCCAGACCCTCGGCGATGTAGTGCGGATTGAAGCCGACGGTGATCGGCTCACCCTGCAGGACCGCCTCGACGGCTTCGGACGCCTGGGCGTCGTCACCAGTGCCGGCGTGCAGTGTCAGCAGGCCGTCGTTGACCTCGAAGCGCAACGGCGTGTTGCGTTCGGCGACCAGGGAGACACGGCGGACGGCCTCACGCAGGACCGCGGTCTCGACGATCGCGTGGATCGGCACCGAATCGGGGAACAGGGATCGGACCTTGGGGTATTCGCCCTCCACGAGCAGCGAGGTCGTGACCCGCCCCGCCGAGGTGAAGGAGATGAGGTCCTTGCCCGCATCGGTGCTCAGACCGATCGTGACGTCCCCGCCGAGGGACTTGGACACATCGGACAGGGTGCGCCCGCGCAGCAGAGCCACGGCCGAGACGTCGGGACGACCGGGGTTCCAGGTGAACTCGCGCACTGCCAGTCGGTAGCGGTCGGTGGCCAGGAGAGTGACCTTCTCGCCCTCGATCTCCACGCGCACACTGGTCAGGATCGGCAGGGTGTCGTCCTTCGACGTTGCAATCGTCACCTGGGAGACCGAGTTCTGGAACTCGCCGGCGGACACCGTTCCGGAGGGATCGGGCACCTGCGGAAGCGATGGGTACTCCGCCACGGGCATCGTCATCAGGGAGAACCGCGAGGACCCGCACGTGACCTCGACCTTGGAGCCGATCTGCTCCAAGGTCACCTCCTGGTTGGGCAGGGCCTTGGAGATGTCGGCGAGGAGGCGGCCCGAGACGAGGACGGTTCCCGCGGAGGCGACGTCGGCGGCGATCTCCACGCGGGAGGAGACTTCGTAATCGAAGACGGCCAGCCGCACGGTGCCACCGGTCTCGGCTGTGATGAGGATGCCGGTGAGGACCGGAGCGGACGGGCGATTCGGGAGAGTCTTGGTGGCCCAGGTGACAGCGTCAGCGAGGACATCACGGTTGACTTTGAACTTGAGGGGCGATGCTTCGGCGTTCACTTTACTCCTTGGGGCTGTCCACCCGATGTACTCACGACTCTCTGGCCGCACGCTGCTCGGAAAACTCTACACAGCCTAGCCGAATTCCGGGTAACAGCGCAGGGGCGGTCAGAACCGGTCGGTTCCGCGCGAAATCGCGGTTCCGGGCAGGGGCAGGCGCTCAGATCTCGTATCCGAGAATCGTTCGTGACGTGATGTTCGAATACTCAGAGCCTGCAGAAGCGACCGTCCGAGTGACCTCTCCGGCCCAACATGCTCCTCGCCGGCAGGCGGTGGCGCCGACCCTCCTATGACATGAATTCACTCAGTAGAAGTATCAGCACCTGTGGACAGTGTGGACAACAGGGTGGTCCGGGCTCGCAGCCTGGGCAGACGAATCTGTCAAGGGTGTGGACCCAGTGTGCACCCGGACGACCCTTGGAGTGACGGGCTGGGTAAGCACAAGCATGTAGTTCACATTCGTCCACTCATTGTTCGGCACTTGTCCACCAGTTTATCCCCAGTCAGGTCTGTTTGTCCCCAACCTTATCCACAGTTGTGCATAGCCGGTTCTATAGGCGGTGCTGCTGTTTGATGCGGTTTGTTAATTCGGTGACCTGGGTATAGACCGCACGTCGTTCGGCCATTTGGGTTCGAATCTTCTTGTTCGCGTGCATGACAGTCGTGTGATCGCGTCCACCGAAGGCCTGGCCGATCTTCGGCAGCGACAGATCGGTGAGCTCTCGGCACAGGTACATCGCGATCTGGCGGGCCGTGGTCAGGGTGCGCGAACGGGAGGTCCCGCACAGATCGTCGAGGGTGAGGCTGAAGTACGCCGCGGTCTGGCCCATGATGTCGGCGGCCGTGATGGTCGGTGTCTCATCCTGGGTGATGAAGTCCTTGAGGACGGTCTCGGCGAGGCTGACGTCGACGAGCTGGTCGTTGAGATTGGCGAAGGCGGTGACCCGGATCAGGGCACCTTCGAGCTCCCGGATGTTCGAGGACACCCGCGAAGCGATGTACTCGAGGACATCGTCGGGGACGTCGAGGTGCTCGCCGGCGGCCTTGCGGCGCAGAATCGCGAACCGAGTCTCCATGTCGGGCGGCTGGACGTCGGTGAGCAGGCCCCATTCGAAGCGGGAGCGCAGCCGCTCCTCGAAGCCCTTGAGCATCTTCGGCGGCTGATCCGAGGTGATGACGACCTGCTTGGCCTCATTGTGCAGGGCGTTGAAGGTGTGGAAGAACTCTTCGACGGTCGCATCCTTGCCCTGGAGGAACTGGATGTCGTCGATCATGAGGATGTCGACCTCGCGGTAGCGGCGCTGGAAGGCCGGCCGCAGCGAGTTCGAGGTCCGGGAGGAGCCGATCGTGTTGATGAAGTCGTTGACGAACTCTTCGCTCGAGACGTACTTGACCCTGATCTCCGGGAACAGCTGCGTGGCATAGTAGCCGATCGCGTGGAGCAGGTGGGTCTTGCCCAGTCCCGAGTCCCCATAGATGAAGAGCGGATTATAGGCCTTGGCCGGAGCCTCGGCCACGGCGAAGGCGGCGGCATGGGCAAAGCGGTTGGAGGCGCCGATGACGAAGGTGTCGAAGGTGTATTTCGGGTTGAGCTGAGCGACCCCCGGCACCTCGGCGCTCGGAGCCTCGGGCACGGTCGCCTCGGCGGTCCTCGTCTCTCCACCGAAGTTATCCACAGCTGTGGGAGACGAGCCCGCTGCGGCAGGAGCCGGACGGGAGGTGGGCCGGATGGTGCGATCGCGGTCGACGTCGACAGGAGCGGCCGGCGGCTCCTCCGCACGATCCCAGTCCTGCGAACGGTCGGGCGCTGCCGGAGAGTCGACCGATGCCGGAGGGTTCTCCTGGGTGAGGGCAGAGTGAGGGGTTGGCTCCCCGATGAGCTCCTCGAACCGGATGGGAACGTCGAGGTCGGGCTCGACGACGAAGCCGAAGGTCACGTCGAAGCCCAGGACACGCGAGAACTCCCTGGTGAGAGGCTCGCGAAGACGGGTTTCGATGGTGCGCCGAGTGTGCTCGTCGCGAACGGCCAGGAGGACCAGCGCGTTGTCGACCAGAGCCTTGGGGAGTGCGAGGAACAGGAACCCCTTCTGATGGGCCGAGAGACCGGCGTCCTGCTCCAGGGTCGAGACCACCGTCCGCCATTGGCTGATGAGCTCATTCTTGGAATTCGGCAATCTTCCTCCACTTTCACACTGCGTCACCGATGCGATCCACACCTGTGCATGACATCCACATAGTTTTCCACAGTTTGTGGAACAGTGGCGAGTCTGGGCCGAGATCCTCCACATTCGTGGATAAGGATGTGGAAAACTACACCGTTGTGACTTGTGGACTCCTGCGCCCGGCGAGCCCCTGAGAGTGGCACCCGTCACGCGCGAGACCGCGGAGAGGGGTGACCGAGACCATCGGGAGCGGTTTGACCATCCGACGCGGCCTTGGCTAAGATGGAGTGTCCTGTGTGCTGGGCTTCACCCGCTTCTCTTTGAGCTCTAATGCACAGGAGTGCTCGGCGGTCGAGACTCGCACCGCCGTTTTTTGTGAGAACGCACTGTCGTTCACCGGCGACCTAGATATCGGAGACCTGAAGTGAGTAAGCGTACTTTCCAGCCCAACAACCGCAAGCGTGCCAAGAAGCACGGCTTCCGTCTGCGCATGCGCACCCGCGCCGGCCGCGCCATCCTGGCTTCGCGTCGTCGTAAGGGACGTTCCGAAGTCTCGGCATAAGACGTGATCCCCGCAGCCCACCGGATCAGGAGCGGCGACGACTTCAAGAGAGTCTTCAAAGCCGGAGTCCGCGTGCGCTCGGAGCACCTGATGGCGCACAGCCTGACAGACACTGATGATTCCCACGCCGCTCGCGTGGGTTTCATCGTATCCAGGGCCGTTGGCAATGCCGTCAGGCGCAACCGGGTGAAGAGGCGACTGCGGGAGATCATGCGGCCTCGGATCGCGGAGATGGAGCCCGGATGCCTGTTCGTCCTCCGCGCGCAGCCGAACGCCACCGAGGCGGACTTCGCTCAGCTCGACTCCGAGGTCACCATGCTGCTGGCCAAAGCGCGCAGAAAGCACCAGGACCGTGGACGCCGAACATGATCTGAGGCATGAGTCAGAGGTGCCGCGGCGGCCGCCTGGATTCTGGCCCAGCCTGTGGTGGCTGATTCGGATCGGACCGCGGTTTCCGTTCGTCTGGTTCATCCGCGCCTACCGCAAGGTGGTCTCGCCTCTCTACGGACAGGTCTGCCGGTACTATCCGAGCTGTTCGATGTACGGCCTCGAGGCCTTCGAGATACACGGAGTTCTCAAGGGAATGGTGTTAACTGGGTGGCGAATACTGCGGTGCAATCCCTTCTCCCACGGCGGGGTGGACCATGTTCCCGGTTCAGCACGGCAGGCACGATCGGAGACGATGCGCTTCTAGACGACAGCACCGATCTCTGCCGTGCTCGTGGCGTGGCCGCCGATCCCCTGTGACGGGCGCCGGACCACGCCTGAGCGCAGACACATCAGCGAGACCGGACGGCGTGTGCTGGTGTCGCGACGGACAGACAAAGAATGGCAAAATGAACGATCGTGAAGAATCGTTGTAACGAGGAGAACTGAATGGACTGGATTGACAAGCTGCTCTACCCCCTGCAGTGGGTGGTTGCTTGGATCCTCGCGATCTTTCACGAGATCTTCACCGCGATCGGACTCCCGGCCGAGAACGGCTGGACCTGGGTGCTCTCCATTGCGGGACTGACCCTCGTCATCCGCGCCGTGCTGATTCCACTGTTCGTCTATCAGATCAAGGCCCAGCGCAAGATGCAGCTGCTGCAGCCGGAGATCCAGCGTCTGCAGGCCAAGTACAAGGGCAAGAAGGACCAGTACTCGCGTCAGGCCATGGCCGAGGAGCAGATGGCGCTGTTCCGCGACAACAAGACCAGCCCGTGGGCCTCCTGTCTGCCGCTGCTCGTCCAGATGCCGATCTTCTTCTCGCTCTTCCGCGTCATCCACAACATGCAGGACGTGGCGACCGGCAAGATCGGCGCGATCGGCGGCCTCACCCAGAACCTGGCGCAGCAGGCCGAGCAGTCCTCGGTCTTCGGGATCTCCCTGTCGGCGGTCTTCACCGATCCCGGTATCGGGGTCAAGCTCCTCACCGGAGTCCTCATCGTCATCATGGCCGCGACGATGTTCGTCACGCAGAAGCAGATGATGGCCAAGAACATGTCGGAAGCCGCGATGGCCAACCCGATGATGCAGTCCCAGAAGATGCTGCTCTACGTCATGCCGATCGTCTTCGGCGTCGGCGGGATCTACTTCCCACTCGGCGTTCTCTTCTACTGGCTGGTCTCCAACACCTGGACGATGGTCCAGCAGCACATCGTCATCCGCAATATGCCGGCTCCCGGCTCGAAGGCGGAGAAGGAGATGCTCGAGCGCAAGGCGCGCAAGGGCAAGACCGTCCAGCAGCCCGAGGTCAAGGGCTCCGCTGCGGAGAAGGCTCCGGAGGCCACCAAACCCGCCGGACAGCGTCAGCAGCCGGTGAGCAAGAACCGCAAGAAGAACAAGAAGCGCTGAGGAAGAACATGACTGAAGAGATCGTGGAAGACACGGCCGCGAAGCCCACCAGGGCCGAGCTCCTCGAAGAGGAGGGTGAGATCGCAGCGGACTACCTCGAAGAGCTGATGGACATCGCCGACATCGACGGCGACATCGACATCGACGTCGCCGACGGGCGCGCTCAGCTTTCCATCGTCTGCGAGGACCAGGACGAGTCGAACCTCCGCACCCTCGTCGGACGTGACGGCAAGACCCTCAGCGCCCTGCAGGAGCTCTGCCGTCTGGCCGTGCAGACCAGCACCGGTCAGCGGTCGTGGCTGATGCTCGACATCGACGGCTTCCGCTCCAGCCG
>JAPSIC010000160.1 GCA_031179165.1 Brevibacterium sp. | reverse complement strand
CCTTCATGTTCGTCGACCTGCAGTGCCATGTGGGCCGCAACCTCGACATCGTCACCCAGGTCGAGCTCATCGAGCCCTTCGCCCGCGGAATCGGCGCCGACTACGACGCGTACTCGGCCGCCACCGTGATGGCCGAGACCGCCTCCCGGATCACCGAGGCCGAACCCCAGTCGCGCACCCAGTTCCTGCTCCTCGTCTCCGCCATCCGGTCCCTGTGCAAGGGGGAGCACCCGCCCCGGCTCGCCCTCGACGCCTATCTGCTGCGGGCGATGTCGGTGGCCGGCTGGGCGCCGAGCCTGCTCGACTGCGCCCAGTGCGGACGGCCGGGGCCCCACCGCGCGTTCTCCGCCTCCCTCGGCGGAGCGGTGTGCACGAACTGCCGGCCCAGCGGCGCCGCCCTGCCCGACACGGACGCCCTCGAACATCTGGCCGCGCTGCTCTCCGGAGACTGGGAGCGGGCGGAGGCCTCCGACCTCCACGACCAGATGGACGGCTCCAAGATGGCCTCGGACTGGGTGTCGTGGCACCTGGAGCGCAACATCCGATCCCTGCGAGTCCTGGAGCGCACATGAGCTATCCCGCCCCACCGCCCCACCCCAGCGGGGCCCGCCCGCCCCGGATCGACCGGAAGTTCATCCCGCGCCACGTCGCCGTCGTCATGGACGGCAACGGCCGCTGGGCCAACCAGCGCGGCCTGCCGCGGACCGAGGGGCACAAGGCAGGGGAGGCCTCCCTCCTCGACGTCATCCACGGAGCCATCGAGGCCGGGGTGGAGTACCTGTCGGCGTACGCCTTCTCCACCGAGAACTGGAAGCGGTCCCCCGAAGAGGTCCGGTTCCTCATGGGCTTCAACCGGGACGTCATCCGCCGCCGCCGTGACGAGCTCAACGCCCTGGGCGTGCGGATCGTCTGGTCCGGCCGGCGCGGCCGGCTGTGGCGCTCGGTCATCGACGAGCTGGAGACGGCCGCCGAGATGACGAAGCACAACACCGGCCTCGTCCTCCAGTTCTGCGTCAACTACGGCGGTCGGTCCGAGATCATCGACGCGGTCAATGAGATCACCGCCGAGGTGGCCGCCGGGAAGCGAAGGCCCGGGAAGATCACCGAGAAGTCGCTGCGGTCCCGGCTCTACGCGCCGGAGGTGCCCGACGTCGACCTGTTCCTGCGCTCGTCGGGGGAGCAGCGGATCTCGAACTTCCTGCTGTGGCAGACCGCCTATGCCGAGATGGTGTTCCAGGACGTGCTGTGGCCCGATGTCGATCGGCGGACCCTGTGGGCCGCGATCGAGGAGTACGCGCGCCGGGACCGCCGGTTCGGGGCGGCCGTCGACCGCCCCGGCGCCTGAGTCCAGCACCTGAGCGGGCCCACTTCGCCCGGGGCGGCCCTGCGTGGCCGTGGTGTGGCCACGGCGGCTGAGCGGGCCCACGGCGCCGGGATCGCGAGGAGTGCCACCCGAGCTGGGGGCTGAATGCGGAATGGGCCCGCATCCGAAGAGGATGCGGGCCCATTCTCGGCTCAGCTCAGCGACTGGCGCCTCAGCGCCGGGTCTCGAAGCCTCCGAGGGGCTGAGCGCTCAGTAACGGTCGCGGTCGTAGCTGTTGCGATCGCTGCCGAAGCGGTCGTTGCTGAACTTCTTGCTGCCGCTCGGGCGACGGTCGCTGCGGAAGCTCTTTCCGGCGCCGGGCTGCTTGTCGAAGTTGCGCTTCTTGGTGAACGTCCGACCGGAGGACGGGCGACCCGAATCCGGGCGGATGTCGATGGGACGGCCCTGGATCTCGGTGTACTGCAGCTTCTTGAGCACGGAGGGATCGAGGTCCTGCGGCAGGTCGACCAGGGTGTGGTTCGACCGGATGTCGATGTGGCCGATCTGCTTCGAGGTGATTCCACCCTCATTGGCGATGGCTCCGACGACGGCGCCGGGCTGCAGTCGCTCATTGCGTCCGACGGCCAGACGGTAGGTGACCATGCCCTCGCGATTGCGCGGAGTCCGCTCGCGGCGAGCACCGTCACGGCCCGCACCCGGGCCGGCGTCGCGTCCGCGTCCGGCATCCCGGTCACGGCCCCTGCCGGGCTCGGGCATCGGCTCGGCCCGCAGCGACGTTCCGTCGAGGACCATCGAGGCCAGAGCGGCCGCGATGTCGGTGGCGGGAACGTTGCGCGACAGTTCGTACTGCTCGATGATCGTCGCGAGCTCGGTCAGCTCGGTGCTCGCCAGCACGTCGTCGATGCGCTTGGTGAACTTCTCGATGCGCGTGTTCGTCAGCTCCTCGACGCTGGGCATGACGAGGGCTTCGACCTTCTGCTTGGTGGCACGCTCGATCGAGCCGAGCAGCCGCTGCTCACGCGGGGTGATGAAGAGGATCGCCTCGCCCGAGCGCCCGGCCCGGCCGGTGCGGCCGATGCGGTGGACGTAGGACTCGGTGTCGTGCGGGATGTCGAAGTTGACGACGAGCGAGATGCGCTCGACGTCGAGACCACGGGCGGCCACGTCGGTGGCGACGAGGATGTCGATCTTGCCCTCACGCAGCATCTCGACCGTGCGCTCACGGGCCTGCTGCGGAATGTCGCCGTTGATGGCCGAGGCCTTGAATCCGCGGGCGCGCAGCTTCTCGGCCAGCTCTTCCGTGGCCTGCTTGGTGCGGACGAACATGATGATGCCGTCGTACTGCTCGACCTCGAGGATGCGGGTCAGCGCGTCGAGCTTGTGGGAGTGCTGGACCATGAAGTAGCGCTGGCGGATGTTCGCGCCGGTCTGCGACTTCGAGGCGACCCGGACTTCCTTCGGGTTGCTCAGGTACTTGCCGGTGATCCGGTGGATCGAGGACGGC
This sequence comes from Brevibacterium sp., assembly GCA_031179165.1. Taxonomy (GTDB): domain Bacteria; phylum Actinomycetota; class Actinomycetes; order Actinomycetales; family Brevibacteriaceae; genus Brevibacterium. The sequence goes on along the minus strand of JAPSIC010000160.1, from coordinate 4,822 downwards.
ATGGTGGCGGAGAACAGTGCCACCTGGCGCGAATCGCCGGTCTGCTTGAAGATCTCCTCGATGTCCTCGGCGAAGCCCATCTTGAGCATCTCGTCGGCCTCGTCGAGCACGAGGTGCTCGAGGCTGGCGAGCTTGAGCGAGCCCTTCTTGAGGTGGTCGATGATGCGCCCGGGAGTGCCGACGACGACCTGTGCCCCGCGCTTGAGTCCGGCCAGCTGCGGGCCGTAGGACTGACCGCCGTAGATCGGCAGGACGGAGAAGTCGTCGAGGTTCGTCGCATACGCGGTGAACGCCTCGGCGACCTGGAGCGCGAGCTCACGGGTGGGGGTCAGGACGAGGGCGAACGGGCCATCGAGGGCGCGTCCGGATTCGGCGAGATGGGACAGGACCGGCAGCGCGAACGCCGCGGTCTTGCCGGTGCCGGTCTGAGCCAGGCCGATGACGTCGCGGCCCTCGACGAGGGCGGGGATGGTCTCCGCCTGGATCGGGGAGGGGGTCTCGTAGCCGAGGGACTCGACTGCGGCGAGAACGGAGGGATGGAGGCCGAGCTCGGAGAATGCGGGCGTTTCCGGGATGACGGATTGTGATGTTTCGGTCATGAGTTTTCTCTCTCACGTTGACACACACTTGATCGCAGATGACTGTAGTGGCGATCTACCCTGCGGCCGCTTGTGCAATCATCATGAGCAATCCGGGCCGAAACCGTACGAGGTCCAAGTGCGACTTGGACATGACCAACTGGAGTGAACCAGGAACGGTCGTGACGGAGAAAGGTTTGGGTGTACCCCAAGTCTACACGGCTCACCCTCGCCGAGGTGGTCCCCGGGCGGATCCCGGGTGTGAGTTCCGTCGCCTGCGGTGCTGAGGGCGGGGGAGTGGCGCAGACGCTAGGCTTGGCTACGCGCGCCACGGCAGCCGGCCGTCGGCGATCTACCCCAAGGAGCATCACAAGTGGCACAGTCCAAACTCGACGCCGTCATCGCCCTCGCCAAGCGCCGGGGATTCGTCTTCCAGGCCGGAGAGATCTACGGCGGATCCCGATCGGCCTGGGACTACGGACCGTTGGGAGTTGAGCTCAAGGACAACATCAAGGCCCAGTGGTGGCAGACGTTCGTGCGCGGCCGCGAGGACGTCGTCGGCCTCGACTCCTCGATCATCCTGCCCAAGCGCGTCTGGGAGGCATCGGGTCACGTCGAGACCTTCGTCGATCCTCTCGTCGAATGCCTCAGCTGCCACAAGCGCCACCGCGAGGACCACCTCGTCGAGGCCTACCAGGCCAAGCACTCGAAGGCACCCGAGAACGGCATGGCCGACATCGTCTGCCCCGACTGCGGCACCCGCGGACAGTGGACGGAGCCGCAGCAGTTCTCCGGGCTCGTCAAGACCTTCCTCGGCCCGGTCGACTCCGAGGCCGGTCTGCACTACCTGCGGCCCGAGACCGCGCAGGGTATCTTCGTCAACTTCAACAACGTCGTCACCGCCGCGCGCAAGAAGCCGCCGTTCGGCATCGGCCAGATCGGCAAGGCCTTCCGCAACGAGATCACCCCGGGCAACTTCATCTTCCGCACCCGCGAGTTCGAGCAGATGGAGATCGAGTACTTCGTCCACCCGGACGAGGCCGACGTGTCCTACCGGGAATGGGTCGAGGACTGCTGGAACTGGTTCCTCGACCTCGGCATCTCCGCGGACAACGTGCGCCGGCTCGACGTCCCCGAAGAGGACCGCGCCCACTACTCCTCGGGGACGGTCGACATCGAGTACCGCTTCGGCTTCCAGGGTTCGGAATGGGGTGAGCTGATGGGCGTCGCCAACCGGACGGACTACGACCTCGGCACCCACACCGAGAACTCCGGCGCGAAGCTGCAGTACTTCGACCAGGCCAGCGGCGAACGCTACACCCCCTACGTGATCGAGCCGTCCTTCGGGCTGACCCGGTCGATGATGGCGTTCCTCGTCGACGCCTACACCGAGGACGAGGCCCCGAACACGAAGGGCGGGACCGACAAGCGCATCGTCCTGCGTCTCGATCCGCGACTGGCACCGGTCAAGGCCGCGGTCCTGCCGCTGAGCCGCAACGAGAAGCTGTCTCCGCAGGCACGCGAACTCGCCGCCCGCCTGCGCCGGCGCTGGAACATCGACTTCGACGACGCCGGTGCGATCGGACGTCGCTACCGTCGCCAGGACGAGATCGGCACTCCGCTGTGCATCACCTTCGACTTCGACTCACTCGATGATCAGGCGGTCACGATCCGCAAGCGCGATGACATGAGCCAGGAGCGGGTGAGCATCGACAGGGTCGAGGACTACCTCGCAGCCGTCCTCGGCGGCGCCTGAGCCGAAACCGCGCGGGGCCGGGCTCGGTTGGGAGGGACCACCTCGGCGTCCGACTCGGTTCCGCGCGGGACCGCCTCGGTGGGCCTGATCGTTTCGCACTCGACAATGGAGCCATCATGCATATGACTTCGCACCAGGTGCCCAGGGCCTCGCCCCGGGTGCGACTGATCATGACCGTCTGCCTCGTGCCCCTGTTCGGGCTCACGCTCATCGGGCTCTTCCTCCTGTGGCCGGGAGGCCCCGACAAGGATCTGCCCGGGGGCGGACCGACGACGAACTCGGCCGAGGGCGTCTCGGACACGGTGGCCACGGTGACCGCCGTCGACGCCTCGAACTGCGCCGATGCCGGCGACGACCCGATGCTGCTGGCCGAATGCATGACGTTCCAGGCCGAGGCCGACGGGATTCCGGGCAGTCTCTATGTCACTCCCGACGCGATCGAAGCCGGGGTCGGCGTCGGGGACTCCGTCAAGGTCCTCGACTTCACGCAGTCCCCGGACCGGGCCGAGACGGGCACCGACTACGTCTTCATCGACTACGACCGGGAGGTCCCGCTGCTGGTGCTGGCGATCCTCTACGGCATCGTGGTGCTCGCCGTCGCCGGCATCCGCGGATTCCGGGCCCTGCTCGGGCTCGGGTTCGCGGGAGTCGTGCTGCTCGTGTTCATGCTCCCGGCGATCCTCGACTCCAAGCCCCCGGTCCTCGTCGCCATGGTCTCGGCCAGTGCGATCATGATGATCGCCCTCTATCTCGCCCATGGGATCTCGACGAGGACGACGACCGCGCTGTTCGGCACCGTGCTCGGGATCATCCTCACCGGGGTGCTGGGGGCGTGGATGACGTCCTGGGCCAACCTCGGGATCGCCTACACCGAGGACGGCTTCCTGCTCGCCGACACCACCGATCTGGCGATGGCCGACCTCATCGTCTGCGCGATCCTCATCACCGGGCTCGGCGTGCTCAACGACGTCACCATCACCCAGGCCTCGGCGGTGTGGGAGCTGGCGACGGTGGCGCCCGACCTGCGTGCCGGCCAGCTGTTCGCCCGGGCGATGCGGATCGGACGCGACCACATCGCGTCGACGGTGTACACGATCACCTTCGCCTATGTCGGGTCGGCCCTGATGACGCTGATCATCGTCTCCGCCCACGACCAGTCGTTCTTCGAGACGCTGACACTGGGGGAGATGTCGATCGAGGTCGTCAGCATCCTCGTCTGCTCGATCGGACTGGTCATCGCGATCCCGCTGACCACCGGCCTGGGCGTGCTCGTGGTCAGATCCGGTCTGCGGCCGCCCCGAGACGCACCGCGGACCACGGATCCGGACCAGGCCGAGCACCTGGCCGTCACCGCGGCCGCCGGTCTCACCGCGACCGAGACGGTGGCAGGCCAGCCTGCGGGAGACTGTGCGTCCGGGCAGGGTGACGCGGGGCATCATGTGGCTGGAGCCGGCGACTCGGGGCAGCCGCTGACCCGCAGGGAGCGGCGTCGCCGCGAGGGCAGCGGCGGAGGCTGAGCGTCACCGAGCGAGGGATCAGGAGCAGTCCGAGGTGCAACCTCGGAGGGGGCCTGCATCCTCGGATCCGGCATCCTCGGATTTCTGACCGAGTCGCAGCAATGACGAAGCGGCCCCGGCTCCTCTGGTGAGGAGCCGGGGCCGCCTGCTCGCTGCCGGACTTTGCGCTGGCTCAGCGCCGGCTCAGCGTCAGAGCTTGGTCCAGGCCTCTTCGAGGACTCCGCGGATGGTCTGCTCCATGAAGTCGAACTCGTTCTGCCCGACGGTCAGCGGCGGGGAGAGCTGGATGACCGGGTCGCCACGGTCGTCGGCACGGCAGTACAGGCCGTTCTCGTACATCTTCGCGGACACGAAGTTCTTGAGGATGCGCTCCGACTCGTCCTCGGTGAAGGTCTCCTTGGTGTCGCGATCCTTGACGAGCTCGATGCCGTAGAAGAATCCCTCACCGCGGACGTCGCCGACGATCGGGAGATCCTTGAGCTTCTCGAGCGTGAACTTGAACGCGGCGGCGTTCTCGTGCACGTGGTCGTTGAGCTTCTCGGTCTCGAAGACGTCGAAGTTCGCCATCGCCGCGGCACAGGCGACGGGGTGCCCGCCGAAGGTGTAGCCGTGGTAGTAGGTCTCGTCGCCGCCCGGGCCGAAGGGCTCGAACAGGCGATCGTGGGCGATCATCGCACCGAGCGGGGCATAGCCGGAGGTGATGCCCTTGGCGCTGGTGATGATGTCGGGGACGTAGCCGAAGTCGTTGCAGGCGAACATGTCGCCGATGCGGCCGTAGGCGCAGATCGTCTCGTCCGAGACCAGGAGCACGTCGTACTCGTCGCAGATCTCGCGCACCCGGTCAAAGTAACCGGGAGGCGGCGGGAAGCAGCCGCCGGAGTTCTGCACCGGCTCGAGGAACACGGCGGCGACCGAGTCGGGTCCTTCGAACTCGATGGCCTCGCCGATTCGGTCGGCGGCCCAGCGGCCGA
>JAPSIC010000159.1 GCA_031179165.1 Brevibacterium sp. | reverse complement strand
TCCGCCGCTCCACCCTCAGGCCCGGAGGCCCCATGAAGACATTCGAATACTGCCCGGAAGTGCGCTGGTCGGATCAGGATCTGCTCGGCCACGTCAACAACGCACGGATCATCACCCTCATCGAAGATGGACGCATCAAGTGGCTGCACAAGATGCGCATCCGGCTGACCGGCGGCGGTCTGCTCGTGGCCAGACAGGAGATCGACTATCTGCGTCCTGTCATGTACGGGCCCGAGCTCAAGCTGACCGTCTCTGTGGCGAGGATCGGCACCAGCTCGTTCACCGTGAACACGCGCGGCGATCAGAACGGGCGGCAGGTGTTCGACTCCAACGTCGTGCTCGTCAACATCGATCGGCAGACTCAGCATCCCGCTCCCCTCCAGGACGTGGCCCGCAGTTTCCTCGAGGAGTACGTTCCCGACTGACCGGATGTCCGTTCTGTTCATGGTCGATCCGCGTCCGCGCGCCTAGTCTGAGGACATGAAACTCGACGCGATCTCCATCATCACCGCGGACATGCCCGCCGCCGTGCAATTCTACTCGGCTCTCGGCCTCGAACTCGTCGACGGCGGGCCCGAGGCTCCGCACACCGAGTTCTCCGCCGGCGCCCTGCGAGTCCTCCTCGACACGGAAGAGGTTGTGCGCAGCATCGACCCCGAGTGGACCCGGCCGACAGGGGGCCAGAAGATGTCCCTGGCCTTCGACTGCACCACCCCCGAGGTGGTCGACTCCACGTTCGCCCAGCTCACCGATCCCGGCACCGAAGGTGGGCCGGTCGCCGGCGCGGCCATGGAGCCATGGGATGCGTTCTGGGGTCAGCGCTACGCCGTGATCACCGATCCGGACGGCAACACCGTCGATCTGTTCGCCGCCCAGGGCTGAGTGCCTGGCGCTGACCACTCTCACCGACCGAGCAGCGCCTTCTCGTCCCTCCACAGGTGCGCCGCGTCGGAGTACCCCACCGCCGCGGCCGCCGCTGTTCTCGTCTGGCCGGCGGTGATGAGGCGGTTCGCCGCCTGCCACCGCAGGATCTTCGCCAGGTGCTTCGGCCCGTAACCGAACCAGTCGGCCGCCAGCCGCCGCAGCTGCCGCGGCGAGTAGGCGAACTGCGCCGCCACCTCGGCGATCGACGGGGGCGCGGGCATCTCGGCGATCGATGGGGGCGCGGGGACCTCGGCGGTCGAGGGCTGCGCGGGCACCTCGGCGATCGGGTCCGGCCCGAACACCGCGGGGACCGAGGGCTGCGCGGGACGCAGCCGCGACGCAATCGCCATCGGACGAAGGTCGAGCGTCGTCTGTGCCAAGAGCGCCGAGGCGATGCCGAGCAGTGTTCGCGCGCTCTGCTCCGACCCCAGCTCCAGATACTGTTTCGGCGGCAGACCGTCCGGCTCACCCGCAGGAATCCGCGGTCCGGGGACCGGCGCGGAGAAGGCGGGGATGGGCGACCGAGATGCGATCATGCGCGCTGATCCGGGCACGACCGCATCGAGTGGGGTGATCGTGTTCGCGAGCTCCGCCGCCGAGGTGGCCAGCAGCTGTGGGAGGACGCCCGGGTCGAAGCGCAGGCCGACGGTGGGCTGCGGGACACCTCGATGGGCACGAGCGGTGGAGTCGGCCCCGGCCACGACCACCTCGGCGTCGAGGACGATGAGGTCCATGCAGCCATCGGGCACGATGAGCGATTGAGCCGATCCGTCGCTGAGAAGTTCAGCCGACGCGTCACCGTGCGTCCCGGTCGACGCGTCACCGTGCGTCCCGGTCGACGCGTCACCGCGTGGGATGGTCGGCACGAACCGCCACAGCGAGGCGCCAAGGCGCGGGATTCGGATTTCCTGGTACATGGCTCGCCGTGGCCTTTCAGCTTCCACCGGTATCCTGAGACCTGATTCCTGCCGTTAACTGCAGGTCCTGCTCAGACTATCCGGTTGCCGCCGTCTCCGGCTCGCCTCGGTGACCATTGTGGAAGGAACGATGTCCGCTGCATCCCCGTCGCCGATCTCGGCGCGTCGGCAGGCACGGCACGTCACCGTGTTCCTCGACGTCGACGGGGTCCTCAACTCGTATCCGGTCCCGAAGCTGCGGATCGTCGCCGAAGGGCGCAAGCGCCTCCAGGCCTGGGACTACGAGCTGCACTACAAACCGGCGGTGATCGAATTCTTCGATCGTCTGGTCGAGACGCACGACGTGACCGTCGTCTGGCTCTCCACCTGGTCGCAGCGGTGCAAGACGGAGCTGGAGCCGAAGTTCGGCCTGCGCAACTCCTTCGACTGCATCGAGATGCCCGATGACACCCACAACCGCTACGCCAACGATCCGCACGTGTGGTGGAAGGCACGGGCTATGGAGGAGTGGCTGGACTCCCACGAGCATGGTCGTGCGATCTGGATTGACGACGACCTGGTCGCTCCGGCTACTCGGCAGTACTTCGTCGATCGCTACTCCGCGAACAAGCTCAAACTCATCGCCCCCGAGTTCGCCAAGGGCCTGACCCGCGCGCATCTGAGGGAGATCAAGGACTTCGTGTACCCGAAAGAGGCCTCATGACGCGCATCGGTCTGCTCGACTCCGGGCTCGGCCTGCTCGGCACGGCCGACGCCCTGTTCCACCTGTCCCCGACCGTCGAGCTGATCCTCGCGATGGACCCCGACTTCACCCCGTACGGGTCGCTGAGCACGGAGGATCTGGAGGCGCGGGCGCTGCACTCGGCGGCTGTGCTCGCCGACTGGGAACCGGACGCGATCGTCATCGCCTGCAACACCGCCTCGGTGCAGGCGCTCGAGGCCGTGCGCGCACTCTACGAACCGGACATCCCGGTCATCGGCACGGTCCCGGCGGTGAAGATGGCGGCCGGGACCGGGGAGGATTTCGCGATCTGGGCCACTCCCGCGACCACGGGCAGCGCGTACCAGCAGAACCTCATCGACGCCTTCGCCGCGGACGTCAGAGTCGCCAAGGTCGCCTGCCCCGGACTCGCCGCGGCGATCAACGACGCCGACCTTCCCGCGATCGATGCCGCGATCGACGCCGCCCTGGATCAGATGGAGCCGGGCATGGAGACCATCGTGCTCGGATGCACGCATTACGGGCTCGTCGCGGACCGGATCATGGCGGCCCGGGCCGGAGCGATCACCCTCTTCGACTCCCCCATCCCGGTGGCCAAGCAGACCCTGCGCCGCATCGGCGTCGACCTGGCAGCGGCGAGCACCACGAGCGCCGAGGTGGCCGCCGGTCCCGGCCAGACCGGCGGGATCGGTGATTCCGGCGGGATCCTCGCGACGTTCGCCTCCGGCCGCCGGATCTCGCTGCCCGAGACCCTCCGCGCCTACCCCGCCGGCAGGCGCCTCCTCGCTCGGGAGCGTCCGGTCAATCGGGCATCCGAGTGAGCACCTGCGGGTTCGGATCAACCTGGCTTGGCGGATAATCGCGCCCGCACCGCCATCGCCACGGCGCGCCTGGGGAACGATCACGAATCGGTCGGATGATACCCGAAGAAGGGCATTCGCACAACTTTCGGTGCTAGCCTTGATGGACCGTTCATCGTTGAAGGAGGCGGTCTCGATGTTCGCGTTGTACATCGCAATCGGCCTGGTCACATTGGGTGCTCTCCTGCTCGGCAACAGTCTGAGGATCGTCAAGCAGTATGAGCGCGGGATCATCTTCCGCTTCGGGCGTGTCACCAGCGCTCCCAAGTCTCCGGGGCTCACAGCCATCGTGCCGTTCGTCGACAAGATGCAGAAGGTCAGCCTGCAGATCATCACCATGCCGATCCCGGCCCAGGACGGCATCACTCGTGACAACGTCACTGTTCGCGTCGACGCCGTCATCTACTACAAGGTCGTCGATCCGCGCCGGGCCGTCGTCGATGTGGAGAACTACCACCTCGCCGTCGGGCAGGTGGCGCAGACATCTCTGCGGTCGATCATCGGCCAGAGCGAACTCGACGATCTGCTGACGAACCGGGAACAGCTCAATCAGGGCCTGGCCCTGATGATCGACAATCCGGCCGTCGACTGGGGCATCCACATCGACCGCGTCGAGATCAAGGACGTCGCTCTGCCCGAGGGGATGAAGAGGTCGATGTCGCGTCAGGCCGAGGCCGAACGAGAGCGCCGCTCCCGGGTGATCATCGCCGACGGCGAGCTGCAGGCCTCGAACAAGCTGGCCCAGGCCGCCGAGACGATGGCGGACACGCCCTCGGCCCTGCAGCTGCGCCTGCTGCAGACGATCGTCGAAGTCGCCGCGGAGCGGAACTCGACACTGGTCCTGCCCTTCCCCGTCGAGCTCCTGCGCTTCCTCGAGGGCAACACTCCTCAACCGGCGGCAGCGGCCAAGACCGCTGCGAGTGCGGATGTCGGCGGGGCCGGCACGGTCGGCGGCACAGGCGAGGGTGCCGGGGCCGGCGAGGGCGGCGCGGTCGGAGGCCTCGAGCAGATCGTGCGGACCCTGTCCGAGTCGATCCGCCCACAGGAGGAGCCGCTCTCCACCCAACGGGAGGACCCGCTCTCCTCCCCCGAACGCGCCACCGCCGAACCTGCCCAGCGGCCGAAGGCGGATGGACAGGCGGCCCAGGCATCTGGTTGAGGGGCATCCGGCTGAGTCGCATCCGGCTGAGTCGCATTCGGACACGGTTGAGAGTTCTCGTCCAGGCGTCGGTCACCCCTGCTCGGTGACCGGCCATGAACCGCGCGCGAGCGACCGCATCCCGTGCGCGGTTGAGCAGTGTTCAGCGTCCTTCAATCCCCGTTGACTACGCTTGGCACATGGATCTCAAACGCACCAGCAGGACAGTCATCGTCAACGGCGCGATCGCTTTTCTCGTCGGAGCGCTCATGATCGCGTGGCCCGGTGCCACCGCCGAGGTGGTCGTGCGCATCTTCGCGTGCTGGCTGGGCCTGATCGCTCTGACCTCGGTCGTCCTCGCCCCACGCGGCGGTCGGACGGGAGGCCTGATCGCGCGGGCGCTCATCCTGATCCTGCTCGCCGCGCTCATCTTCGTCTCTCCCATGTTCTTCGCCGCCTTCGTGACGGTGCTGGCCGGGATCGCGATCATCTTCTTCAGCGTGCTCGCGATCAGCACCTCCCTGTTCATCCGACAGCTCGGCATGAGCGCGTGGTGGGTGCTGACGATCATCGGGGCGGTCGGCATCGCGATCGGCTGCTTCTTCCTCGTCGCCCCGCAGGCCGGCATCACCGCCCTCATCTTCACCCTCGCGGTGTTCATCAGCATCGTCGGCGTGGCCCTGATCGCGCTCGGCTGGAGACTGCGCCGCCTCGACGCCGAGATCAGGCGCGATCCGCGCCGCAACAACGGCGGCTACGGCGACAACGGCGACACCATCCGGGGCGAGATCATCGAGTAGGCCCCAGTCGACCACCCACGCGACAGCCGGACTCCACCCCCTGCCACCTCGGCGAAGGAGAAGCAATGACGGATCTGCAGAGACTCACTCCCTTCCTCATGTTCCAGACCGGTCTTGCCCAGGAGGCGATGGATTTCTACACCGAGCTGTTCGACGGCGAGATCCTCATGGTCGACCGGTACGGCGACGACACCCCCGACATGGTCGGTCAGATCCGGCTCGCCGCTTTCAGCGTCGGCGGGCAGCAGATCAACATCATGGACAGCACCATCAAGCACGAGTTCGACTTCACGCCTTCGCTGTCGCTGTACTACCGGTGCTCCTCGGAATCGGAGTTCCAACGCATCTGGGACGGCCTGATCGAGGACGGGACCGTGCTCATGCCGGAGGCCGACTACGGGTTCGGGCTGTTCGGCTGGCTCAACGACCGCTACGGCGTGTCCTGGCAGCTGAGCGTCGAGACCGCCGAGTCGGGTGAGACCGGGCGGGCTGAGTCGGGTGAGACTGCGCCCGAGGTTCCCGAAGCCGAAGGATCCGACATTCAGGACTTCGGAGCACCCGACATCTCCCGGTGACACCTGGCCCGTCCTCCGAGCCTGTGCTACATTGACACGCATGGGAACTTTGAACAGCAGCGCAATGACAGCGCTCAACTTCTGCATTCGTGACCGCCGCTCCTGACAGCGCGCACGATTCTCAACTTCTGATCCCCTGACTGTGTCCGCCGGCTGGTCCGGCCGATCGCCTGATCCAGCGGATCTCTGACAACCTGCAGAAGCAGCGCGCTGTCCTCCCGGATTGACATCGGCATCCGGGGCGAGCGGCAATCCTGTCCATCTTTGCGCTGCCTTGGGTGCTCCCTCCCTGATTCCTGGAGCGCCATCCCATGCGATCTCATTCTGCATTCGGCGGCCGGCATGAGCTCGGCCAGAATTTCCTCCATTCCCACCGCACCATCCGCACGATCGCGAGCCTGACCGCGGACACCGCCGGTCCCATCCTGGAGATCGGCCCCGGCACGGGAGCCGTGACCGCAGAGCTGTACAAACTCGGTCGCCCGCTCACGCTCGTCGAACTCGATGAAACGAGGATCGATCACCTTGAACACAGATTCCCTCGCGCGCAGGTCCGCCACGCAGACGCGCTGACCGCCCCGTTCGACGTCCCCGTGATCGTCGGCAATGTCCCGTTCCACCTGACCACGCCGATTCTGCGCAGACTGCTGCAAACCGGGACGTGGCAGACGGCCATCCTGCTCACTCAGTGGGAGGTGGCGCGGAAGAGAGCCGGGGTCGGAGGGTCGACGATGCTGACCGCCCAATGGGCGCCCTGGTACGACTTCCGCCTGATCGAGCGGGTTCCTGCCCACGCCTTCGCCCCCAAACCGAGCGTCGATGGAGGAGTTCTCACCATCGAGCGCTCAGCGCCCGGGCTGATCCCCGCCCGGCGTCGATCCGATTATCAGCAGTTCGTCCGTGCCGCTTTCACCGGCCGCGGACGAGGGATGAAAGGAATCCTCACCCAGATGAAGCTCACCGATCGACCCAGCCTGCAGTCCGTCATGAAGAACAACGAGGTCGAAGGAGACGCCTTGCCACGAGATCTCACACCTGAGCAGTGGAGCGGCCTGTACTCGGCGCTGTCGCCGGAGCCGAGGAAGCAGCAGCCGTCGAAGAAGCCGCCGCGAAAGAAGCAGTCGAAGAAGCACAACGAGAAGGAGACGACAGTGCGAAACACCAACGCCGCCAAGAAGAACATGCAGCCCGAGCCTGCGAATCCGAAGCCAGCCATGCCGAAGTCAGAGAAGTCGAAGCCAACGAAGGAGGAGTCAGCCATGTCGAAGTCAGAGAAGTCGAAATCATCGTGGTCCGATGCGCAGGGAGCCGCGACGAAGCACTCGAGCGGGACGAAGCAGGCCGCCGGCGGCAGCGTGCTCGACCCGGGTGCGTTCGGGACGCTCCCTCCGATCACCGGCGAGATTCCTGCAGTCGCGGAGAAGCCGGTCATCACCGGAGAGATCCCGATCGTCGGTGCCGACCCCGCGGCCAAGGGTCTGCACGCGCCCCTGCCGGGGCTCGAAGCCAAACCCACCGGTCACGACAAGGCGCACCTGAATGCCGAGCGCGGCTTCAGGCCGCAGCACAAGAAGGCTCAGCCGCAGCCTCGGTGGAACCTGCCCCGCCGCCAGGGCTGAGAGCCGGCGCCGTGTCGGTGCAGCCCGCGGGGGATCCCCGGCGGCTGCATCGACGGGTCCACTCGATGAGCAGACCTGTCGGTGCCGACGTCTCAGTGCAGACGTCTCAGTGCGGATGTCTCAGTGCGAACGTCTCGGTGCGGACCTCGAGGAAATCCCGATGGTCCGCAC
>JAPSIC010000158.1 GCA_031179165.1 Brevibacterium sp. | reverse complement strand
AGTGGTGTGTTGGTTGTCTTACCAGAAAAATATTTCTGGCATCATATTCAAACAAACACGCTATTGGATTCTCAAACCACAAACACACACCCGTCACCGGCACACTGTGTGCACCGAACACCGGGGGCATTGGTTGTGTATTCTTCGCTTGTCAGCTCGCCGTACCAGCGGTTCTCAACTCTACAGCGTTGTTCTCGTCTTCGCAACTCGGAGTTCATCTCCGATTCGCTCCGACCAACCCTGCTGGAGTGAAGGCTGCCCGTCCTTGCGGCCTGGCAACTCCGCCTACATTACACACTTCGTCCGGGGGCTGCAACACGGCCCCGGCCACCCTTGCGCGGTTCGACCGCCGGCTGGCTCATCGCCATCCCGGTCTTCCCCGGAATGACGCGGCAGCACCTCGGTCCGCGCGCTCCGGATCACCCTGTGGGCTGAGGTTCAGATCACGCCACAGGGCTCTCCGCGGCGTCGTGATCGGGCGGGCAGATCAGGCCACCGGCACCGCGAGATCGGGGGAATCGTTGCGCACGTTCCCCACGCTCCTGCCGACCTTGTGCCTGGTCACGGTCGCCGGATCGGCCTGAGCCAGGGTCGCCTCGAGCAGCGAGGGAACCGCGTTCGTGGTCACAGTCGGGTCGATCCAGTCCCCGATGTGCTCGCGCTGGAGGAAGACCGGCATCCGGTGGTGGAGCTCCTTCAGATGACCGCTGGCGGGAGCGGTGAGTATCGAGGTCGAGACCAGCCAGCTCTGGTCGGGCTGCCGCCAGAACTCGAACAGGCCGGCCATGAAGAGGTGGCCGCGTCCGGCGGAGGACATCAGCCACGGCTGCTTGCCGTCGCCCGTGTTCTCCCATTCGTAGTAGCCGGCGACCGGCACGGCACACCTGCGCCTGCGGACGGCCTGGCGGAACATCGGCTTCTCGAGCACTGTCTCGGCTCGGGCGTTGAAGGCCTTGAAGCCGATCTTGACGTCCTTGGCCCATCCCGGCACGAGTCCCCAGGATGCGGTCTCCAAGCGGCGAGTCAGCTGCCCCTCGTCGTCAAGACGTTCGACGACGATCGGCACCGAGGATCCGGGAGGGACGTTGTAGCGGGGGGTGTAGTCATAGGACACGACGTCGAGGCGGAGCTCATCGGCGAGATCTGCCGGATCGAGAGACATGTTGAGACGACCGCACATGCGATCATCTTCTCACTTCACTACACTGTCGACAATGGCGGCTGATAAGAGAACAGCGGAGAAGTTCGACCCCATCGAGGAGTCGAGGCGGCAGTGGGTGGCCCATGGTTGGACCGATGCCACCGACGGCATGAACACGGTGATCTCCGTGATGCGCATCCACCAGCTGTTCCTGGCCAAGGTCGACGCCGCGCTCAAACCCTTCGCACTCACGTTCTCCCGCTATGAGGTCCTGACGCTGCTGTCATTCACCCGCTCGGGAATGCTCCCGATGTCGAAGATCTCGGCTCGTCTCCAGGTCCATGCCACCTCGACGACCAATTCCGTCGACCGGCTGGAGAAGGCCGGACTGGTCAGGCGCCGCAGTCACCCGGACGACCGTCGGACCACGCTCGTCGAGCTCACCGACGCCGGGCGCGAGCTCTCCGCTCGAGCCACCACCGCGCTCAACGACGAGGTCTTCACCTCTCCGGCGCTGGCCGGAGCCGACCTGCGCCAGATCCTCCCCCACCTCGAATCACTGCGCACCGAGCTCGAGGCCCACGCCTGAGTCGCACCCCCTCGGCGCGGCGGCCCCCTCCGCCGTGTCGGCGCCCTGGAATCATCCCCTCGGCACCTCTTTCCAGGATTAGTTGGACGTCCTAGTATTTTCTCCGTATCGTAGTGAGCGTCATCACTCGTCCGCGTCCGACCACTCCTGGAGGAACAATGCCTCGCAGCACCGCAGCTGCCCTGCCTTTCGGTCTCACCGAAGAACAACAGACCATCGCCGGCATGGTGCGCGAATTCTCAGACGAGCAGATCGCCCCCCATGCGCTCGACTGGGACGCCGATCATCATTTCCCCGTCGATGTGATCCGACGGACGGCGGACCTCGGCATGGGCGGAATCTACGTCAGGGAGGAATCCGGCGGATCCGGAATGGGGCGGATGGATGCCGCCCTCATCTTCGAAGCCCTGTCGACGGGCTGTCCGTCCGTGGCCGCCTACATCTCCATCCACAACATGGTCGCGTGGATGATCGACAAGTACGGCAATGACGAGCAGCGGGCCAAGTACCTCCTGCCACTGGTCTCGTTCGAGCACCTCGGCAGCTACTGCCTGACCGAACCCAATGCCGGCTCCGACGCCGCGGCCCTGCGCACCTCGGCGAGGGAGGACGGCGACTCCTATGTCCTCAACGGGGTCAAGCAGTTCATCTCCGGGGCCGGGACCAGCGAAACCTACCTCGTGATGGCGCGCACCGGGCAGGACGGCCCGCGCGGCATCTCGGCGTTCATCGTCGAGAAGGACACCGAGGGCCTCGGCTTCGGCCCGAACGAGCAGAAGATGGGCTGGCGGGCCCAGCCCACCCGCCAGGTGATCATGGAGAACGTCCGCGTCCCCAAGGACAACCTCCTCGGCGAGGTGGGGCAGGGATTCAAGATCGCCATGTCCGGGCTCGACGGCGGCCGCCTCAACATCGGCGCCTGCTCACTCGGCGGTGGGCAGGCAGCGCTGGAGAAGGCGATCGAGTACATGGGCGAGCGGCAGGCGTTCGGCTCGGAGCTGACCGGCTTCCAGGCCCTGCGGTTCCGGCTCGCCGACATGCAGAGTCAGCTCGAAGCCGCCCGCTCCCTGCTGTGGCGTGCGGCCAATGCCTACGATGCCGGGGACCCCAACACCTCACTCCTGTCGGCGATGGCCAAGCTCACCGCCACCGACGTCGGGTTCGATGTCGCCAACAAGGCGCTGCAATTGCACGGCGGCTACGGCTATCTGACAGAGTATGGAATTGAGAAGCTGGTGCGGGACCTGCGGGTCCACCAGATTCTGGAAGGGACCAACGAGATCATGCGGGTGATCATCTCGCGCAAGAGCACAGGAGTGGGCTGATATGACGACGACCGAATCCCCGGCAGCGCCGACCGAACCGTCGGTGATCACCTCGAGCAGCAACGGGGTGGGACGGATCGAGCTCAACCGACCGAAGCTGATCAACGCGCTCAGCCAGGAGATGGTGGGCCTCATCGACGAGACGCTGACGAACTGGCGCGACGACGATTCGATCTCCTCCGTCCTCGTCACCGGCCGCGGGGACCGGGGACTGTGCGCCGGCGGCGACATCAAGGCCGTCTACACGGACATCCTCGCCGGCACCAACGAGAACGCCCGGTTCTGGAACCGCGAGTACAAGATGAACCACGCGATCTCCGTCTTCCCCAAGCCCTATGTCGTCATCATGAACGGCATCACGATGGGCGGCGGCGTCGGCATCTCCGGGCACGGTTCGCACCGGATCGTCACCGACTCGACGAAGGTGGGCATGCCGGAGACCGGGATCGGGCTCTTCCCCGACGTCGGCGCCACCCACCTGCTCGCCAACGCGCCCGGGGAGCTGGGCACGCACCTGGCCCTGACCGGCGCGCCCGTCGGACCCGGAGCCGCCGTGGCCCTGCGCCTGGCCGACCATTACGTCCCCGAGACCGACATCGATGATCTCATCACCGATCTCTCCGAAGGCGGTGACGTCCAGACCGTCATCGATCGCTACGCCTCCGACCCGCCGGCCAACGAGCTCGCCGACGCCGCCGACTGGATCAACGAGTGCTACCAGGGTGAGAGGGTCGAGGACATCCTCGCCGCACTGGCCGCCCACGAGAGCCCCGAGGCCAACGCCGCCGCGAAGCTCATCGGCACCCGGGCCCCCACCTCGGTGAAGGTGACCCTGGCCGCGCTGCGGAAGGCCGCGCACATGACCCTGGCCGAGGTGCTCGAACAGGACTACCGCATCGCCGTGGCGATGACCGAGCGCCCCGACCTCAGGGAGGGGATCCGCGCCCAGGTCATCGACAAGGACCGCAGCCCGCGCTGGTCCCCGGCGACCCTGGCCGAGGTCGACGATGCGACCGTCGCCGGCATCCTCACCACCAACCACGAAGAGAAGGTGTTCTCATGAGCGAATACGCGACCATCCTCACTTCCGTCGACGCCGGCGTCGCGACGATCACGATCAACCGCCCCAAGGCCCTCAACGCCCTCAATCTGCAGGTGCTCACCGACATCACCGCGGCCGCGGCCGGCTTCGACGCCGACGACTCCGTGAAGGCCATCATCATCACCGGCAGCGAGAAGGCCTTCGCCGCGGGAGCCGACATCAAGGAGATGGCCGATCTCGACTTCGCCACCGCGTACAAGGCCGACTGGTTCGCGGGCTGGAGCCGGCTCACCGCGGTCCGCAAGCCGATCATCACCGCCGTCGGCGGCTACGCCCTCGGCGGCGGCTGCGAACTGGCGATGATGGGCGACATCCTCGTCGCGGCGACGACGGCGAAGTTCGGGCAGCCCGAGATCAACCTCGGCGTGCTTCCCGGAATGGGCGGCTCCCAGCGCCTGACCCGCGCGATCGGCAAGGCCAAGGCGATGGACCTGTGCCTGACGGGACGGATGATGGACGCCGAGGAGGCCGAGCGGTCGGGTCTCGTCGCCCGCGTCGTCGCTCCCGAGGAGCTGCTGAGCACGGCGAACGCGATCGCCCGGACGATCGCGGCGAAGTCCCGGATCGCCTCGGCGATGGTCAAGGAGGCGGTCAACGCCGCCTTCGAGATGCCCCTCGAGCAGGGCCTGCGCTACGAACGCCGGCTCTTCCACTCCGTCCTGGCCACGAACGACCAGTCGGAGGGCATGGCCGCTTTCGTCGAGAAGCGCGAACCCGACTTCACGGACTCCTGAGGACCGCACCGACTTTAACGTCCGTTCAGTTAGAGTGGGACTGTTCATCCATCCAAGGAGGCATCGTGAACCTATCCGACAACCTGCACTCGCGGCTGCGGCTTCCTGTCGTCGGCTCGCCCATGTTCATCGCATCGGGGCCCGACCTGGTCAAGGCGCAGTGCCGGTCCGGGATCATCGGAGCATTTCCCACTCTCAACGCCCGCCCCGCGTCGCTGCTGGTCGACTGGCTCGATGAGATCACCGAATCCAATGCGGACTACAGCGCCGCGAACCCGGAGTCTCCGGCCGCGCCGTTCGCCGTCAACCTCATCGTCCACCGGTCGAACAACCGCCTGGAGACCGACCTCGCCGAGGTGGTCGCCCACCGCGTGCCGATCGTCATCACCTCACTGGGCGCGAGGGAGGAGGTCAACGACGCCGTCCACTCCTACGGCGGAGTCGTCCTCCACGACGTCATCAACAACCGGTTCGCGAACAAGGCGGTGGAGAAGGGCGCCGATGGCGTCATCGCCGTCGCCGCCGGGGCCGGCGGCCATGCCGGGGCCCTGTCCCCCTTCGCCCTGATCCAGGAGATCCGGGAGTGGTTCGACGGGCCGCTGCTGCTGTCGGGAGCGATCTCGCACGGGCGCTCGATCCTCGCGGCCCTGGCCGCGGGTGCCGACTACGCGTACATCGGCTCGGCGTTCCTGTCCACGCACGAGGCCAATGTCGTCGAGGACTACAAGCGGATGATCGTCGACTCGAGCGCCGATGACGTCGTCTACTCGAACTACTTCACCGGGGTCAAGGGCAACTACCTGCGCGGCTCGATCATCGCTGCGGGACTCGACCCGGACAATCTGCCCGAGGCCGACCCGACCAAGATGGACTTCGGCACCGATGAGAAGTCGGACTCGAAGGCGTGGAAGGACATCTGGGGCTCGGGTCAGGGCATCGGCGCCCTCAAGTCCAAGCGCCCCACCGCCGACCTCGTCGATCAGCTCGCCGCCGAGTTCGCGGCGGCCCGCGACGAGCTGCTCGGCCGCGTGGGCGCGGTCTGCGTCAGCTGAGCGGCGGATCGAGCGCAGCAGAGCGCGCACCCCATTGCGGGTGCGCGCTCTGCGCGTTCACGCGCGCCCGCTCTGCGCGTTCACGCGCGCGCCTCAGATTCCGGAGATGATGCCGCGCTCGGTCAGCCGGGAGGCGAAGCCGGCGCCGTCCTCGGCGTAGATCCACGGCACCCCCTGCCCTCGCCCGTGCCGCTTCGAGCGTCCGCCGGCCCACACCGCCTCCCCGACGGTGAGCTGCCGGATCGCCACGGCCGCAACGTTCTCCGGGTGGTTCTCGACGAACTCCGAGTAGACCTCCTCGTCGTTCTGGCCGTCGTCGCCGACGAGCAGCCACTTCATCCACGGGAAGTCGCGCGCCAGCCGCTCCAAGGTGTTGCGCTTGTGCTCCTTGCCCGAGCGGAACACCCGAGTGGTCGTCGGCCCCCAGTCGGTGAGCAGCAGCGGCCCCTCGGGGTAGAGGTTGCGGCTGAGGAAGCGCTTGAGCGTCAGCGCGGAGTTCCAGGCGCCCGTCGACAGATAGAGGATCGGCGTCGGCCGCATGTAGGTGATCCGGTCGTAGAGGACGGCCATGCCCGCCACCGGCGACCTGGCGTGCTCGCTGATGACGAACGTGTTCCACGCGGCCAGGAAGGGACGCGGCAGCGACGTGACCATGATCGTGTCATCGATGTCGGAGATGATGCCGAAGCTCGAGTCCTCCCCGATGATCCGCACGGTCGCCGAATCGACGAGCGAGCCGTCGGTCCACAGTTCGATCTCGGTCTCCCCCGGCTGGAAGTCGCCGGGGATGACCGTGTCGATGATGCCGCCGCGATCGGAGGTGACCATGTGCTCTTCGTCGTTGATGCGCACCCACGCCGTGTCATTGGGCAGCGGGACATTGACGAAGGACTTCCATCCCCTGATGCTCGCCTGCAGGTCCGCGGCCGGCTGACCCGTGGGAGTGAGAATGAGCCGGGCGAGCACCCGGATCCAGCCGGTGCCGCCGTAGGAGTCATAGGCGATGACGGTCCGGTGGTAGCTGTGGGACACCGCCTTGCCCTGGATCCAGCTGTTGAATCGGTCTTCCATCCGAGCCGCGGTGTGCAGCATGTCCGGAGTGAGATTGAGCGGGCCCTCGTCGGGCTTCTTCCCGACCACGATCAGATGAACCCGACCTTGTCGAACACCTGGCGCAGGGTCACCTCGGCGATCTCATTGGCCTTGGCCGCCCCGTCGTCGAGGATCCGCTGCAGCTGGGCCCGGTCGTCGAGGAGCTCGCGGGTGCGCTCCCGCACCGGCGTCAGCGCCTCGACCGCGATCTCAGCGAGGTCGATCTTGAGGTGACCGTACATCTTGCCCGCGTACTCGGCGACGATGTCCTCGACCGGGCGGGATGTCAGCGAGGAGTAGACCGTCAGCAGGTTCGACACCCCCGGCTTGGCCTCACGGTCGAAGGTGATCTCCGTTCCGTTGTCGGTGACGGCGGACTTGATCTTCTTCGTCAGCACCTTCGGCTCGTCGAGGATGTCGATCCGGCCGGCCGGGCTCGGCAGCGACTTCGACATCTTCGCCGCCGGGTTCTGCAGATCATAGATCTTCGCGGTGGTCTTGAGGATCTGCGGTTCGGGCACCACGAAGGTCTCGCCGAAACGGTGGTTGAAGCGCTCGGCCAGATTGCGGGTGAGCTCGAGATGCTGACGCTGATCCTCGCCGACAGGGACCATCTGCGGGTTGTAGAGGAGGATGTCGGCGGCCATCAGCGCCGGGTAGGTGAGCAGACCGAGCGAGACGTGCTCCTGCTTGGCCGCCTTGTCCTTGAACTGGGTCATCCGGGTGGCCTCGC
>JAPSIC010000157.1 GCA_031179165.1 Brevibacterium sp. | reverse complement strand
GTCACGGCGATGAGTCTGCCGCCGGTGGTCTTCGTGGACTCGACCCGGGTGAGGATCGTGCCCGCCTTCGCCACGAGGGAGCGGCCGAACTCGGTGACCAGCTCGAAGTCGAAGAGATCGACTACAGCGTCGAGGGGCTCGACGATTCCTCCGTCTCGCCATTCACCACGATGGGCCAGCTGGCCCAGGGCAATGTCGCCGCCCAGTACTGGTCCGTCTACGTCCACTCCTCGATCACCGGGTCGGATGCCGTCACGGCGACGTGGGAGCAGATCGACGCGGTCAATCGCATCGTCGACGCGTACCCTGACACGCTGCGGCTCGCGCGCACCGCCGCCGAGGTGGTCGCCGCCCGCGCCGCCGGCAAGGTCGCCTCCCTCATGGGCGTCGAGGGAGGACAGCAGATCGACGAGTCGCTCGCTGTCCTCCGCTCCTACGCCAGGGCCGGGGCCCGGTACATGACGCTGACGTGGTCGACGACGCACAGCTGGGCGGATTCGGCCACGGACGAGCCGCGGCACAACGGGCTGAGCGAGTTCGGCCGGGAGGTCGTGGCCGAGATGAACCGGATCGGGATGATCGTCGACCTCTCCCATGTGGCGCCCACCGTCATGCACCAATCGCTCGACCTGACCAGCCTGCCCGTCATCTTCAGCCACTCCTGCGCTCGCGGACTCAACCCGCATCCGCGCAACATCCCCGACGACGTGCTCGACCGTCTTCGCGACAACGGCGGCGTGGCGATGATGACCTTCGTGCCGTCCTTCGTCTCGCGCGCCCGCTGGGAATGGGAGCAGGCCGGGAAGCCCGGCACCGCCCCCGAGGTGACCGTGGCCGATGTCGCCGACCACTGCGACTACGTGCGCGAGAGGATCGGCATCGATAACATCGGCATCGGCGGGGACATCTGCGGGATCGACGAGCTGCCGGTCGGCCTCGACCATGCGGGGCAGTACCCGAATCTGTTCGCGGAGCTGTCGCGGCGCGGATGGTCGGATGGCGAGCTGCGCAGGCTCGGCTTCGACAATGCGATGCGGGTCCTCGACGCCCATGAGGAGGCGTACACGGCCTTCCTCGGGCAGGGGTGAGGGTCTTCTCGGGTTGCCCGGGGCCCGGGGAAGCGGCTGCGTCCTGGTCACGGGTGAGCGGTGTGTGCGGCAGCGGTGAGACTTGGACGACAAGTGATCTTTCAGTAGATTTGCCGTTCGAACCTCTTCCGCAGCCCGTCGGACGTGCTGTGATGAAGAGACACCGCCGAACTCCGGGGTGACCGCGAAGCAGCGGTCGTCGACGGACAGGGAAGATGGAGGATTCGTGAGCCACAACGACAGTTCCACCGCCGCACAGCCCGCCGCGGGGAAGCAGCCCGAGACCCTCAAGCGGGTCATGGGGCCCAAACTGCTCCTGCTGTTCATCGTTGGCGACATCCTGGGCACGGGCGTCTACGCGCTGACGGGGAAGGTGGCCGGGCAGGTCGGCGGCGCCGGCTGGCTGCCGGTCATCCTCGCCTTCGCCGTCGCCACGATCACCGCGTTCTCCTACATGGAGCTCGTCACCAAGTACCCGCACGCCGCGGGCGCCGCGCTCTACACGCACAAGGCCTTCGGGGTTCACTTCGTCACCTTCCTCGTCGCGTTCGCCGTGCTCAGCTCCGGAATCACCTCGGCGTCGACGGCATCGACGGTGTTCGCGGCGAACATGGTCGCCGGCTTCGGCTGGGACATCTCGGCCACCGGCACGATGTGGATCGCGGTCGGGTTCCTCGCGCTCGTCGCGGCGATCAACCTCCGCGGCGTGGGCGAGAGCGTATGGTTCAACGTGGTCCTGACCACGATCGAGCTCACCGGCCTGCTGCTGGTCATACTCGTCGGGTTCTTCGCCCTCGGCTCGGGCAGCGCCGACTTCTCACGCGTGATGATCTTCGAGACCGCCGACGACAAGAGCATCTTCCTCGCGGTGACCGCGGCCACCTCGCTGGCGTTCTTCTCGATGGTCGGGTTCGAGGACTCGGTGAACATGGTCGAGGAGACCAAGGACCCGCGAGTGTTCCCGAAGATCATGCTCACGGGGCTGTCGATCACCGGCGTCATCTACGTGCTGGTGTCGATCGTGGCTGTCGCCGCCGTGCCGATCGGCCAGCTCACTGAGAGCGAGACGCCGCTGCTCGACGTGGTCGAGGCAGGTGCTCCCGGCCTGCCGATCGACGAGATCTTCCCGTTCATGACCATGTTCGCCGTCGCGAACTCGGCGCTGATCAACATGCTCATGGCCAGCCGTCTGCTGTACGGGATGTCGAAGCAGAACGTGCTGCCCCCGGTGTTCGCCAAGGTCCTCAGGGAGCGCCGCTCACCGTGGGTGTCGATCATCTTCACCACCCTCATCGCCTTCGCGCTCATCATCGCCGTCACCACCGGGCTGCCGGAGACGGTGGTCGCGTCCCTGGGCGGGACCACGTCACTGCTGCTCCTCGCCGTGTTCGCGGTCGTCAACCTCGCCGTCATCGTGCTGCGACGCAAGACCGTCGACCACGAGCACTTCCACGCACCCACCCTCCTGCCGTGGCTGGGCGTGTTCACCTGCCTGTTCCTCGTCGGTCCCTGGGCACGGCTGGAGGACCTCATCCAGTACCAGATCGCGGCGGCCCTGATCGGCATCGGCGTGATCCTGTGGGCGGGAACCTGGCTGTGGAACCGGTCCGTCCGCGGCGCGAGCACCAAGTTCCGCAACCCCGAGGAACTCCACTGAGCCGCGGTCCACGCCGGGGTCCGAGCACATTCGAGACAGGAGAGGATGACCAATGACCATTGTCGTGGGATACACCAATTCGCCCGAGGGCCACGCCGCCCTGGACGCGGGAATCGCTCACGCCGCCAAGGAGGGCGCCGAGCTTCTCGTCGTCAACGCCTCCCGCGAGTCCCTTCGCAGCGACCCCCGACGTCTCAGCGACGCGGAGGCCGGTTCGGTGCGCTCCCTCATCGACCGGGCCGGGGTCACCGGCCGGGTGCTGGTGTCGGAGAACGAGTTCGACCCCGCGGAGCAGATCCTCGACGCCGCCGCCGAGGCGGGGGCCGAGCTGATCGTGCTCGGAACCCGGAAGCGCACCCCGGTGGGCAAGTTCCTGCTCGGGTCGACCGTGCAGCGGGTCATCCTCGACGCCGACTGCCCGGTCCTGTGCGTGAAGGCCGGGAACGCGGCCCGCTCCTGAGGGAAGCTCGCCGAGGTCGGCTGTTCGCGCGGGTCGGCCCGGTTGGCCTGGAGGCTGGGGCGGTCGGCCTCGGCTTGGCGCCGGGCCGGCGGCCCGCGCTGGCTTGGCGACGGCGGGGACGGACTGCCCCGCTCTGTCGGCGCGCGTCTCGGGGACGAAGCCGACGCGGAGTACCGATGTTCACCGGCGTCGTGCTTCACACCGTGTCAAGTTTCTGTGTCAGGGGCGAACGATAGCCTGAGCACATGAAGAAACAGGACCAACGGCATCCTGATCTCACAGGGAACCGCGGGTTCGTGACCGGGCAACACAGGCGTTGACGAACGGAACGAGAAGATGACTCTCACCCCCGACCGGAGGCATTCGAAGCAGGACAGGTGCAGCAGCACCGGCTCTGCTTCAGATGCGGTCGGGGGCGCATCCCAGAATGCTCGCGGGGCGGTCGGTGGATCGGCCGATTCGACCAACGCGGGAAGCGGCAGGGACGCCGGCTCGGGTGCCAAGCGCTGGGGCGGCCGGACCCTCTGGGAAGCGCTCGCCGATGATCCTGCGGCACAGGCCGAAGCCCGCCGGATCAGTGCCGAACGAGACGCCGAAATCCGCGTTCGCCAGCAGGAAATCGACAAAGCCCGGGCGGCAGCTGCGGCCGAGGCTGAAGCGGAGACCGTGGCTGCTGCCAAGGCTGAGTCTGCGGCTCGGGCCGAGGATGGGCCTGAAGCGGAGTCTTCGATTCAAGCGGAGACGAGCCCGCACGGCTCGAGTGACGAGTTCGCGGCCACTGCCGCTGACGCCGAGGTGACGAGTGGCGAAGACGGTGAATTCACCTCGGAGCTTTCTCGGAAAGAAGACCAATCGCGCCCGAATCCGGATATCGTCAACGAGACGAACGCGCATCCCTTGCTGTCCGAGGAAGCATGGGCGGACTTGTCGCGATTTGCTCCGGAGGTCACCGATTCCATCACCGCGCTCCAAACTCTGGCCGGCGGTCTGAACTCATTTGCCCGTCCGATGGGACCCGATGAAGCGGTGACCATGCTCGACGGCATCGAGACGATCGACCGCCTCGCCGAATCCCTGTCCGTCATGGTTCTGTCCGTGTTCGAACGAAGCGGCACCCCGAGGGACTACGGTGCCAAGAACACCAAGGCCTTGGTGGAGGACCGGCTGCATGTGAGTGGAAGCGAAGCTTCTCGGCGAGTGAACCTGGCGGATTCGCTGGGGAAGAGAGTCGATATCAGCGGTCAATCGCGTGAAGCGAGGTTCCCCCTCGTCGCCGCCGGCCTGATGGCCGGCACGCTGTCGGCGATCCAGGCTGGGGTGATCACGCAATGCCTGCGGAAGCTGCCTGGTTGGGCAGGCGACGACGAGCGAGTCGAAGCTGAGAGGCTCCTTGTCGCTCATGCCCCGACCGTGCGTGTGCGTGATATTCGGCTGCTCTTCGAAGAGATCCTCGCGTGGATCGACCCTGACGGTCAGCTGCCCGACGAGACCCCGAATCCGGATGAGTACAGCGTCAACCTGCGTGCACGTGAGGACGGCGCCTGGATTCTCAAGGGACTTCTTGATCCCGTCACCGGCGGCATCATGCATGGCCTGCTCACCTCGCGTATCACCGCCGACCCTCAGACCGGTGGCGACGACGCGCCCGAGGGGTTGGCTGCCGACGGAGCGACAGGCGGTCCTGAGAGCAGCAATGTTCTTGACCAGGCGGTTGTCGAGGCATTCGACAAGGTCTTGTCGGGTGATCGTCACGATGTGCTCGACCCGTCCATCGGTGGGGAATCCGCCACCCGGGTTCCGAGCTGTGGAGTGCGCGAAGACGGCACCCGCGTCGGCATGGCCCTGCAGCAGCCGAGCATTCGCACTCGCATCTATGCGCGTTTCGCCACTCTCGTGTCGCGAATCGAGATGAACCGCGTCGGCGCGGGCGCCCCGTTCGCATTGGTTGTGACGGCCAAAGCCGACGACCTCGTCCACGAAACCGGTCGGGCCGTGACGGGTGCTGAAACGCGTTTCCCGATCACTGCCGCTGCCCGGGAGGGGCTCAATGGGGCCGTGTTCTTCCATCTCATGAGCGAAAGCGCCCGTACGGTCGAGGTGTGCACGGAGAAGCGCTTCGCGAATGCGAAGCAATTGGCGATCCTGGCTGCCCGCGATCAGGGGTGCACGTTCCCGGGCTGCGACACTCCTCCGGGATGGTGCGACGCTCACCATGTGGTGGAGTGGGCACGCGGCGGCAAGACCGATATCAACAATCTCACTCTCGCATGCGGTGCTCACCACAGGCTTCTGGACAAGTCGGACTGGGAGACCGTGATGCTCAAGGACGGTCGTCCCGCATGGGTGCCGCCTGCCTCGATCGACCCTGCCCGGATGCCGATCCTGCATGCCAGGTTCGTCGCGCGTGGAATCGCGGACACGCTCTTCGATTAGCTGCCCGTCAGGGTTGCAGGGGACAAGTGCGTCCGGGCCAGCCCTGGAGCATCCCGCTCCGCAATCGGGAGTCGCCCCAGCCTGACAATGCAGTCGAGAATGCCGCTCCTCAGTTCAGGCGGGTCGTGTCCTGGCCGTCCCTGCCGACCTCGTGCACACGATAGTGCCGCAGGCGGTTGAGCAGCCACTGCTCGACCCGGCCGAGCCGGCGCCCGCGGCGCCAGATGAGGTCGACCGAGACCAGCCAGTCGGTGTAGGGGTAAGCGTCGAGCTGCAGCTCGACCAACTCGCCGGAGGCGATCTCGGGCAGGATGAGCTGCCTGGGCAGGGTCGCCCACCCCAGCCCTGAGCGAGCCAACGAGGTGAGCGCCTCATACGAGTCGGTGTGCCAGGTCTGGGTCGACTGCAGGTACTCGCGGGTCGGCAGAGAGCTCGAATGAGTGATGTAGGCGAGGTGGCGATGTCCGCGCAGCTCGTCGAAGGTGGGACTGTCGGTCGAGGCCAGGGGGTGGTCCCGGTGGGCGACGTGGGTCATGAGCAGTTTGCCCATCTGATGGAAGCCCAGCTCGTCCGGGTACTCGGGCAGCAGGAAGGCGATGCCCAGCTCGGCCTCGTCGGCGAGGACCAGTCCGCTCGCGTCACCGCGGTCGGGGTTCCTGATGACGAGGTCGGTGTGCGGGAACGTCTGCGCGAAGTCCTCGAGCGCGGGCATGATCTGATGCGGTGGGATCCCGATCGCCAGCGTCACGCTCGGTGAGTCGTCCTCTGCCAGGGCGTCGCCATGCCGTTCGAAGGTGACTGCGCGATCGTAGAGTGCTCGGGCCTCGGGCAGCAGTGCCCGCCCCGCCTCGGTGAGGGTCGGCATCCGCGAACTGCGGTCGAAGACGTCGACCCCGAGCGCGATCTCCAGGTAGGAGATCGCCGAACTGATGGTCGACTGGGTGCGGCCCAGGGCCCGGGCCGCCGCGGAGAAAGACCCGTGTTCGGCGGTGAGCACGAAGGCCTCGACCTGTTCCAGACTGAGACGCATGTCCTCAACCTATCGAACGATTCGATGGAACGTCATTTCATCCATCGAAGAAGGACGCATAGTGTCGCTTCCATCGCATTCAGCGAACCCTTGTGGATCGGCGAGACCACCGCACAGCGGACCCCGGCTCTCCGGGCCTCGGAATGGGAGCTCGGAGCGACGGGAAACCCGGAACGTCCGGTACTCGGAACGACGGGAACTCGGAGCGACGGGAACTCGGAATCACAGGGACTGATCGAACGACGAACGGAAAGGTGAAGACATGAAAGTCGCGGTCGAAGAAGCTCGCGTCCAGCAGGTCGATCCCGTTGACGAAATCCTCCCCGCACGGTCGATGCTGACCTTGGGGCTGCAGCACGTGCTGGTGATCTACGCGGGCGTGGTCGCCGTCCCGCTCATTCTCGGCGGCGCCCTCGGCCTTGAGCAGTCGCAGATCGTCATCCTCATCAACTGCAATCTGATCATCGGCGGCCTCGCGACCCTACTGCAGACACTGGGGATCTGGCGCTTCGGTGCACGGCTGCCGCTGATCCAGGGTGCCTCGTTCATCGCTCTGGCCCCGATGCTGCAGATCGGCACGGAGTACGGCCTGCCGCATGTGTTCGGCTCGGTCATGGTCGCCGGTGCGCTCGCGATCGGCCTGGCGCCGCTGTTCTCAAGGCTGCTCCGATTCTTCCCCCGGGTGGTGATCGGCTGCCTGATCACCACGGTGGGAATCTCGCTCATGCCTGCCGCCGCAGGCTGGCTCGGCGGTGGAGTCGGCAGCGAAACGTTCGGGGCACCGCAGCATCTGCTCGTCGGCCTGCTCACCGTCGTCGTCACCGTCATCGTCTATGTCTGCTTCAAGGGGCTGATGAGCAGCCTGTCGGTGCTCATCGGGATGGCGGTCGGCACTGGTGTCGCGATGCTCATCGGGCTCAGTGACTTCAGCGGGATGGCCGATGCCGCGTGGATCGGCGTCGCCGCGCCCCTGAGCTTCGGCGCACCGCAGTTCTCCCTGGTGCCGATCCTCATCATGACCTTGGCGATGGTCGTCATCATGGCCGAGACGACCGGGAACGCGCTGGCCATCGGACGGATGGTCGACACCCCGATCTCACCGCGCCG
>JAPSIC010000156.1 GCA_031179165.1 Brevibacterium sp. | reverse complement strand
TCACCGTCTTCGAAGAGCTCAAAGCCACCCTCACCGCGGCCCAGGCCCAGGAAGCCGTCGCCTTCGCGCAGCTGCGGATCACCCGCGACCGGCTCAACAATGTCCCGGTGCACAAGCAGGGCATCCGCACCGGGGACGAGATCGGTCTGGCGAGGAAGACCAGCCCGGGTACTGGCCGCCGATTTCTCACCACCGCCCGCACTCTGACCGCCGACCTGCCTGCCACCCTCACCGCCTTGAGCACCGGTGTCATCAGCGAGACCAAGGCCCAGATCATCGTCGACGAGACCAGTGACCTGACCCCGATGCAGCGTCGCAACGTCGACCGGCGGATGCGCCACACCCTGCCAGAGGCAGGCCTGACGACCCTGCGCCACGAGGCCCGGGCGCTGGCTGCCGAACTCGCGGCGACCGATGCAGCGGACAAGGCCGCTTCGGCGGCGGTGAATCGACGGCTGACGATGACACCTTCTCGACACGGGATGGGCCGGGTGACGGCGACCCTGCCCCTGGTCCAGGCGGTGGCCGTCTACGAAGGCCTCAAATCCGCCGCAGACACTGCTGTCGCGACCGGAGACGCGCACGGACGCCGGCAGTCCCAGGTCATGGCCGACCTCTTCGTCCAACGCACCACCGGACAGGACACGGCCGAGGCGGTGCCGATGGAGGTCCACGTCGTCATCGAGACCGATTCCCTCATCGATGCCGGTCCCGTCCCGGCCTGGCTGCCCGGATACGGGCCTTGGCCGAGCACGACCGCCAGGGACACGATCGCCGCGAACGAGGCCCGCGTGTTCCTCCGCCGCCTGTTCACCACCCCCACCGAACGCCAGCTGGTGGGAATGGAGTCGCGGGGGCGGGAATTCACGGGTCAGCTGCGGCAGATGGTGATCTTCCGTGACGATGTGTGCCGCACCCCGTGGTGCGATGCTCGGATCAAACATGCCGATCATGTCCGTCCTGTCGCCGCCGGCGGGGACACGACCTGGGAGAACGCGTCCGGATTGTGCGCGTCCTGCAATTTCGCGAAGGAGCATCCCGGGTGGCGGCACGAGACCACCGAGACCGGACTGGTTGTGCACACCCCGGCCGGGCGCCGATACACCGTCAACCTGCGACCGTTCGTGACCCGGATGCGCTCTCCCCGCCGATCGCCGAACACTCCAGCCGGTGAGCGGGATTGGGGTCAGGCCCTGGCCGGATTCCTCGAACCCCAGGCCCAACCTCCACCCCCGACACGCCCGCTGCCACCTCCCGCGGCGGAATCCTCGTCGGGCGACCCTCCACCGCCGTCGCCATCGCAATCACCACCGACCCCACCGCCGGTCCCGCCACCGGAGCCGGTCGCGCCATCACCGCCGGTTGCGCCACCACCGCCGGTTGCGCCATCACCGCCGGCTGCGTCACCGGAGCCCGTTGCGCCACCGGAGCCAGTTCCGCCGGCACCGGATGCCAGTCGCCTCGAAGAGCTGTTCAGATCGCGGATTCTCGTCGAGACAGGCTGAGGCAGGGGCGTGCGGCGCCCCTTCCGGTCAACTCCGTCCGGCCGCCATCTGCGCCGCGGCTGTTCTCCTCGGGCGTGTAATCGGGGAAGATGGAGACGACTCGGCCCGACCATACGCCGCGCCGAACGTCGAGAGGGGATTTTGATGGAACGGCATCGATCGAACGCGGCGACCAGATCGAACCCGGGGAGCAGGTCGAACTCCGGGACCAGGTCGAACCCGACAAGCAGGTCGGACGCGGCCGGCCGACCGAAGGCAACGGGCCGACCGGCTCGTGTCGCCGTCTGCACGACGATCGCCCTGGTGCTGTTCGCCTGTTCACCCGAAACCGACCCCGACGGCGCCGAGAACACCTCCTCACCGACGACCCCGAACGCCTCCCGCTCCCCCTCCGAGACCTCATCCTCGGCATCAGGCACAACCCCGGCCTCTGTGCCGGGGATCGGCGAACCCCGCGTGGTGGCGGAGGGTCTTGAGTCTCCCTGGTCGATCGCCTTCTGGGGGCAGACGGCCCTGATCAGCGAGAGGGACTCGGCGCGGGTCCTCGAACTGTCCGCGGAGCCCGAACAGCCGGGCAGCCCGAGGGCGGCGCGGGAGGTCACGACCATCGAGGATGTCGATCCCGGCGGCGAAGGCGGACTGCTGGGACTCGCTGTCAAGGACGACCACCTGTATGCGTATTTCACCTCGGAGACCGACAACCGGATCCAGCGCTTTCCGTTGGTCGGCGAGCCGGGCGCGGTCAGGGTGGGAGATCCGGAGACGATCTTCCAGGGCGCTCCGAAGGCCGGCTTCCACAACGGCGGCCGGATCGCCTTCGGTCCCGATGGGATGCTCTATGCCACCCTCGGGGATGCCGGCGACAGACAGGCCGCGCAGGACCGCGACACGCTGGCGGGCAAGATCGTGCGCATGACCCCCGACGGCGAGGTGCCCGAGGACAATCCGTTCCCCGACTCCCTCGTCCACTCCTACGGGCACCGCAACCCACAGGGCCTGGGCTGGGATGCCGAGGGAACCATGTATGCCACCGAATTCGGCCAGGACACGTGGGATGAGCTCAATGTCATCGAGGCCGGCGGCAACTACGGCTGGCCGGAGGTGGAGGGAGCTGCCGGATCCGGCTCCACCGAGGACTTCGTCGATCCCGTCCAGCAGTGGTCACCGGACGGGGCCAGCCCCAGTGGCCTCTCGGTCACAGCCGACTCCATCGTCATCGCCAACCTGCGCGGCCAGCTGCTGCGGGAGGTGCCCCTCGACGACCTCAACGAGTCGAAGGAGCACCTCAGCGGAGAGTTCGGCCGGCTTCGGGATGTCGTCACAACTCCTGACGGTCGGCTGTGGGTGCTGACCAACAACACCGACGGTCGCGGTGAGCCCGGGAACACCGATGACCGGATCCTCGATGTCACCTCTGGAAGTCGATGATCTGACGCACCACTGTTCCGTCGGCCAAGGCGTCGAAGGCCTCGTTGATCTCATCCAGACCGATGGTGTCCGAGATCAGCTCCTCGACCGGCAGCCTCCCCTCACGCCACAGCTGTGCGTAGACCGGGATGTCCCGACTGGGGACGGCCGAGCCGAGGTACGAGCCGATCACGGTCCGCGCCTCCGCCGTCAGCGTGACCGGCGTGATGCGGGATTCGGCGTCGGGTGCGGGCAGGCCGACGGTGACTGTGGTTCCGCCCACCGCTGTCGACTCGAAGGCGGTTTCGAAAGCCCGTGGATGCCCTGCGCATTCGAGGACCACGGCCGCTCTGCGACCGCCGAGCTGGTCGGGGGTGAAGACCTCGACGGCGCCGAGCTCCTTGGCCCGACCGAGCTTGTCGGGGTTCGCGTCCACGCCGATCACTCCAGCGGTCTCGATGCTCAGGGCGGTCAGCAGTGCCGCCATCCCCACACCACCGAGACCGACGACCATGACCTCGTCCTCCGGTCCGGGGGCTCCCGCGTTGAGCACGGCTCCCCCACCGGTGAGCACCGCGCAGCCGAGCACGGCCGCGACGGGCGCCGGGACGTCGGCGTCGACCGGGACGAGTGAGGCGCGGTTGACCACGGCATGGGTGGCGAACACGGAAGCGCCGAGATGGTGGAGCACCTCAGCCCCGGAGTCGTCGTGCAGCCGCACCTTGTGTCCGTCGAAGGGCAGGGTGCCGGCGGTGTTCGTCGCGCTGCCCGGAGTGCAGGGCAGCTTGCCGTCCGTGCGGCAGTTGGCGCAGTCGCCGCAGCGCGGCAGGAACACGGTCACGACCTGGTCACCCACGCGCAGATCGTCGACACCGGCGCCGAGGCCCTCGACGACGCCTGCTCCCTCGTGTCCGAGCAGCATCGGCAGGGGCCGGGGCCGGTTGCCGTCGACGACCGAGAGGTCCGAATGGCAGACCCCGGCCGCGGTGAGGCGGATGAGCACCTCACCCGGGCCGGGTTCATCGAGCTCGAGGTCCTCGATGCTCAGGGGGCGTGAGCGGGCGTAGGGGCGCTCGACCCCCATCGTCCGCAGCACGGCTCCCGAGATCTTCACAGGGCGTCCTGACCCTTGTCCTCGTAGTCGGCCATGATCTTGATCCGACGCTCATGCCGTTCGTCACCGGAGAAGGGCTCCGCCAGGAAGGCGTCGACGATGGCGATCGCCTCCTCTTCCGAATGCTGGCGAGCACCCACCGACACGATCTGGGCATTGTTGTGCTGACGGGCGAGCTTCGCGATCTCGGGGTTCCAGGCCAGCGCGGTGCGCGCACCCCTGACCTTGTTGGCCGCCATCTGCTCACCGTTGCCGGAACCGCCGATGACGACGCCGAGGGCGTCGACGCCGTCCTTCTGATCATTGACGACCGCCTGCGCTGCCTCGATGCAGAACGCCGGGTAGTCATCGAGCGCGTCGTATTCGAACGCACCGTGGTCGACGACCTGGTGCCCCGCCTCGCCGAGGTGGGCCTTGAGGACCTCTTTGAACGCGAATCCTGCGTGGTCGGTGCCGAGATGAACCTTCATGGATGCTCCTTCGAGCCGTGGGTGAGCGGTTGAATGGGTGAGCAGTTGTGTGGGACAGCAGTCGTGTGGCCGAGCTCTGCGGGGCGGGCAGTGACGTTCCAGACCGTCGTCCTCGTGCAGACGGAGCCGTGGGAGGCCCGGATCCCGGAGTCAGTCGAAGATCGGGCCCGTCTCGCGTGTCCGCTTGAGTTCGAAGAAGCCGGGGGTCGAGGCGACGGCGACGACACCGTCGAAGAGTCGGCCGGCGTCCTCGCCCTTGGGCGCGGGAGTCACGACCGGCCCGAAGAAGGCGGTTCCGGCGACGCGGCAGATCGGGGTGCCCACATCGGCGCCGACGAGGGACAGACCTTCGTCATGGGAGGCCTGCAGGGCCCGGTCGTAGTCGTCACGGTCGCCGAATTCGGTGAGCTCGGCGGGCAGGCCCAGCTCCTCCAGCGCCTCGGCGACGGCCTTGTCGAAGTCCTTCTCGCCTCCCGGGTGGATGCGGGTGCCGATCGCGGTGTACAGCGGTTCGGCGATCTCCTGCCCGTGCTTGTCGATCGCGGCCGTGACCACCCGCATGGGCGAGAGCGCCCGGTCCATGAGCGCCCGGTAGTCGGCGTCGAGCTCCCTGTCACGGTTGAGGATGTTGAGGCTCATGACGTGGAACTCCACGTCCACGTCACGCACCTTCGAGACCTCAAGGGCCCACCTCGAGGTCATCCAGGCCCACGGGCAGGCGACGTCGAACCACAGGTCAAGAGTTTCTCTGCTCAATTTCGCTCCTCGATCGCGGCATCGCGGGCCCTCGCCCGTGATCTCCGAACCCAATGTAGCAAGCATCCGGGGCGGCGATGAATATCGTCTGCCGGTCCGGGAACGAATCGAGGCACCGGCGGCGGGGAAACCGGAAGGGTCCATGAAAGAATGGCGACGTACACCCGGTCCCGATGCGGAGGACACCCGAAAGTGCCCCAACACAACCTCACCCGCGAGGAAGCACGCAGCCGTTCATCCCACATCACTGTCTCGAGCTACGAGGTCACCTTGGTCCTCGACGGTCAGGGCGAGCATTTCCGAGTCCGCTCCCGCACCCGGTTCACAGCCGATCCCCAGTCGACGACCTTCATCGACGCGATCACCGCCAGCGTCGAACGCATCCAGCTCAACGGCCTCGATCTCGAGATTTCCGAGGTCGTCTCCCCCGCCCGCATCACCCTGCCCGGACTGGCAGCGGAGAACGAGCTCGTCATCGACGCCCACTTCCACTACATGAACACGGGCGAGGGCATGCACCGGTTCGTCGACCCGATCGACGACGAGACCTATCTCTACACCCAGTTCGAGGTGCCCGACGCCCGGCGGGTCTTCCCGGTGTTCGAGCAGCCCGATCTCAAGGCGTCGTACTCCTTCACCGTCGTCGCCCCCGACCACTGGACGGTCGTGTCGAACTCCCCCACCCCGACCCCGGCCGATCCGGCGGAGGTCTTCGCCGACCTCGATGAGAAGCCGATCCCCGGCACCTCGGTGTGGCAGTTCGCCCCGACCACCCCGATCTCGTCCTACATCACGGCGATCGTCGCCGGCCCGTACCGAAGCGTGCACTCGGAGATCATCTCCTCCGACGGGTCCCCCGTTCCGCTCGGCCTGTACTCCCGGGCGTCCCTGTTCGACCACCTCGACGCGGAGAACCTGTTCGCGATCACCCGGGCCGGCTTCGAGTTCTTCGAGCGCGAGTTCGGCACCTCCTATCCGTTCGAGAAGTACGATCAGCTCTTCGTCCCCGAGTTCAATGCCGGGGCGATGGAGAACGCCGGCGCGGTGACGATCCTCGAGAACTACATCTTCCGCTCCCGCCCGACGGAGGCGCTGGTCGAACGCCGCGCCGTGACCGTGCTCCACGAGCTCGCCCACATGTGGTTCGGCGATCTCGTGACCATGCGGTGGTGGAACGACCTGTGGCTCAACGAGTCCTTCGCCGAGTTCATGTCCACCCTCGCCACCGCCGAGGCGACGCGGTTCTCCGACGCCTGGACGACGTTCGCGACGATCGAGAAGTCCTGGGCCTACCGGCAGGATCAGCTGCCCAGCACCCACCCGATCGTCGCTCCGATCGAGGACCTCGCCGACGTCGAGGTCAACTTCGACGGGATCACCTACGCCAAGGGCGCCTCCGTGCTCAAGCAGCTGGTCGCCTGGGTCGGCCGGGCGGAGTTCTTCTCCGGCCTCCGCGCGTACTTCCACCGCTATGCCTGGTCGAACACCGAACTGGGAGACCTCCTCGACGAGCTCGAGGCCACCAGCGGCAGGGATCTGGGCACCTGGTCGAAGCTCTGGCTCGAGGAGTCCGGCATCAATCTCATCACCGCCGAGATCGAGTCCGCGCCGTCACAAGAGACCGAGCCGTCATCCGGCGCCGAGGTGGTCTCCGCCCTGCGGGTCAGGCAGGCGCCGTGGATCCTCGAGGACCAGCCGGAGC
Organism: Brevibacterium sp.; assembly: GCA_031179165.1. Taxonomy (GTDB): domain Bacteria; phylum Actinomycetota; class Actinomycetes; order Actinomycetales; family Brevibacteriaceae; genus Brevibacterium. Next base: position 876 of record JAPSIC010000156.1, on the reverse strand, counting down.
CGTCACTGCGCCCGCATCGCCTGGCGGTCGGGTTCTACTCCGACGACGGGACCGGACGGCTCGTGCGCACCCATGCGTTCCCCATCGACATCGACTCCGACCAGGTGCTGGTCGACGAGGCGCGCGGCATCCCGAGGCCCGACGTCATCATCGTCAACGACTCGGACCTCACGTATGCGAAGGTGCGCTTCGATGAGCGGAGCATGGAGGTCGCCGCGGCACGGCTGAGCGACTTCGACGACTCCCTGACCCAGCTGCTCGTCCTCAACACCCTCTGGGACAGTGTGCGTGACGCCGAACGCCCCGTGCAGGACTATATCGACGTCGTCCTCACCCATTTTGCCGCGATCACGCACTCCTCCGGACTGCTGATGCAGATGCGCCAGCTCGACACCGCCGTCTCGGCCTACCTGCCGCCGGCGTCTCGCCCGCGCGTCCACGCCGACGTCGCCGACCGCCTGCTCGGACTGCTCGACTCCGTCGCGCCCGGTTCGGACCAGGCCTTCCAGTTCGTCCAGGGCTTCATCCGGCATGCGAGGTCCGAGGAGCAGATCGCGCGTCTGAGGTCGTGGCTGGATCTCGGTGAGGAGACGATCTTCGGGGTCAGCCTCGACACGGATCTGCGCTGGGAGATCCTCATCGCGCTCGCCGGCCGCGATGCCTGCGAGGAGGCGGCGATCACCTCGGCGGCCGAGGACGACCCCAGCGCCACCGGCCAACGACAGGCCGCGACCGCTCGCGCCGCCCGTCCCACCTCGGCGGCCAAGACCTGGGCCTTCACCCGGATGATCGATGACGTCGACCTCCCCAACTCCGAACTCGGAGCCCTGGCGAGCGGCTTCGCCCGCGGGCTGCAGCAGCCCGACGGTGATCTCA
>JAPSIC010000024.1 GCA_031179165.1 Brevibacterium sp. | reverse complement strand
AGAGTTTTCTCTTGTTCGCGCGAGTGGCGGAATTGGTAGACGCGCTGGCTTCAGGTGCCAGTGATCGAAAGGTCGTGGGGGTTCAAGTCCCCCCTCGCGCACAGCGGACACAGGCTCCCGAATCGGAAGAATCCGGTTCGGGAGCTTCTGCATACACTGCCGCCGCATTCACCGCCGCCGCGTGCGCTGCCGCGGCCTAGGATTGGCGTGTGGACTCGGCACATGACTTCGCGAACCTGCTCTGGATCGTCCTCGCGGTGGCCTGCGGGCCGGTGCTGGCCCGACTGACCCGCGGCTGGGTGCCCGACACGGTCTGGCTGCTGCTGCTCGGGATCGTGCTCGGTCCGCCTGTGCTCGGCCTCATGGGCCATGGCGACAGCATCGGGCTGATCTCCGACCTGGGGCTCGGGCTGCTCTTCCTGCTGGCCGGCTTCGAACTCGAACCGAGCGTCATGCGCACCAGACAGGGGCGCTGGAGCTGGATCGTGTGGGTCGTGAGTCTCGGCCTCGCGGTCGCCCTGGCCGCCCTCATCGCCCGCGACCTCGATGTCTTCGCGCTCGTGGCCATCGGTCTCGCCCTGACCTCGACCGCCCTGGGCACGCTGCTGCCGATCCTCAAGTCCGCCGGAGCGGGGTCCACGCCGGTGGGTCGGGGCGTGCTCGTGCATGGGGCGGTGGGCGAACTGGGCCCGGTGATCGTCATCGCCCTGCTGCTCTCGGGGCGCAGCTTCTCGCTCAGCGCCCTGGTCCTCGTCATGTTCGTCGTGATCACCGCCATCGGCGTCGTCCTGCCGCTGCGAGTGCTGCGCACGGTGCCGGTCGTCCGGCGGATCATGCTGCACGGGGCCAGCGGCACTTCGCAGACGGTGCTGCGCACGGTGATGCTCATCCTCGTCGCCCTGATGCTGCTCAGCGCGGTCCTCGACCTCGATGTGGTGCTCGGGGCGTTCACCGCGGGAATGCTCATCAAAGCCATGACGCCCCCGCGCGCGGTCCCCCATCTGATGTCGGGCCTGGAATCGCTGTCCTACTCGATCTTCATCCCGGTGTTCTTCGTCCATTCGGGAATGGGGATCTCGCTGAGCGCGGTGGCCGACAGCCCTCTCGTCCTCCTGGCCTTCTTCGCCGCCATCCTCGCGCTCAGGGGCGGGCCGATCATGCTCGGCGAGGCCTTCATCCACATCACGCCCGGAGTCCATGGTGCGCGGGAGAGCATCCGGATGGGCCTCTACGGTGCGACCGGCCTGCCCATCATCGTCGCCGTGACGGCCCTGGCCACGAGCAACGACCTGCTCAGCAAGGACCTCGGCTCCCTCCTCGTCCTGGCCGGTGCCTGCACGGTGCTGGTGTTCCCGGCACTGGCCAATCTCCTCGCCCCGGCCGCGGCGGAGGCTCCCGCCTCCCCCGAGGAGAGGGGATAGCGGTCCGCGCACCGAGAGCCGCTCGAACCACCCTCATGGAGCGGGTTCCGGGCGCGCGGAGGTGCGGTGCCGGGTCGGATCCTGGACCAGGAGCGACCTCGATGCCTCGGCAATCCAGTCGCGGAACGTCTCCGGGGACCACCCGCGCTGGTGGACAAGCAGGAGCCAGTACTCGGTGGAGTTCATGCTCCATATGATGTCGGCGACCATGTGATCACTGAGGTCATCGCGCATCTGTCCGGTGGAGCGCAGATCGGCGGCGAACTCGAGCATATTGCGAGCACGGCGCTCGCCGATCTCCGCCCACAGGGCGCGGCAGGATTCGTCGGTGTGGGCCGCTTCCCGCAGGGCGATGAAGACGGGAGCGAGACGCTGCTGCATCTGCATGATCGCCTCGGCGTAGATGTCGATCTTGGCGGTGATCGAGTCACTGGCGCGAATCCGGCGGACATAGTCGCGGTCGACGGCTGCGACCTCCGCCGAGGTGCCGGGGAGCGCCGACTCCACGACGATGCGGAGAATCTCCGGTTTGCGGCCGACGGATGTCGACATTGACCCCTGCCTGGTCCGCGATGCCCTTGACCGTCGTGCCGCTGAATCCCTTCGTGATGAGGAGCTCCCGGGCCGGACGGCCCGGGACCGGCATCGAGGCGCGCCCGGCCCCTGCCGGAGGCATGGCGTCCCCGTCGAGAGCCGTCGACGAGCGGAGCTGCCGGACAGCGCACGGAGGCCGGGACCTGGGAGCCGCTGCCGTCAGCGATTCAGATGGCTGCCGCCTTCGCCCCGGCGGTGTCCGGCGTAGCCCCACACCGCCAGCGCGAGTGCGGGGCCCCAGAACCAGCAGGGGAAGATGAGCATGAGCTCGATGCTCCCGCCGAGGGCCGCTTGCATGAGGAAGGGGACGGCGGCGAAGCACAGCATCGCTGCGACGATTCCCCCGGGAACTGCGGCCGCGGCCACGGGCACCCGGCGCCCGCGAAGGACGGGGATCCACCGCCCGAACACCTCGCCCCAGGGCCGGATCAGGCCGATCGTCAGGACGAGGGCGAACCAGCTGCCGCTCGACAGGGCCAGTCCGAGGATTCGGGTGGGCATGTCCGCCGCCGCCTCGGCGCCGAAGATCGGCCACGGGGTGAGCCAAGTCAGCCGGGCCAGACCGTAGGGCACGGGCCCGAACGCGGCGATGAGAGTGAACAGCGTGCGGTGTCGCGTGACCCAGCTGGTCATGCGCTTCGCCGCGTCGGTGTCGACGACGGCGAGCACAGCGGCCGCGGCCCAGGCGAAGCCGATCGCGATCATGAGCAGGGTGATGAGGAGGAAGCCGGCCTGGCGTGCGAGGGCGGGCCCCAGATTGGACACGAGCACGCCCAGGGGCTCGCGACCGAGGATGAGCCCGATGCCGGCGGCGAGGAGGACGGGGACTCCGATCGTCCACCGGGCGATGGGATATCTGCGGATCACCTGGACGATGACGATGAGCAGGAGCACCGGCATCGTCATGGCGACGAGGTAGCCGACGGTCGACAGGGTGGAGAGGCTGCCGAACCCCACTCCGAACACCAGGGTCTCAAGCCCGCCGACGGCGGCGACGAGACCGGCGCCCGACCTGCGTCCGTGTGCGGAGCCGGTGAGGGCGGCAGCGCCCGCCGCGACGCCGACGACGGAGGTGAGCGTGAGCACGAGGGTGGCAGGGCCCATTCCGACCAGCGCGATGACGAGAGGTGGGACCGTGTCGACCCCGAAGACGATGACCGTCGGATCGACCAGCCAGATCAGGCCGAGGATCGCGGCGATGGCCGACAGTGCCGTCGCCGAGGCGAGGGCGATGCGGTACGGACGGGCTGAGGCGGAGCGGGCCGAGGCGGTGTGGGGTGACATGGTGCGGGGTGAGGTGGTCATGCTCCGAGCATGGTCTCCCGCCGGCGCCACGGCTTCCCCCGGATCGGGGACCCGGCACCCCTGCGCGGGGGAGGAGCCAGTACCGTTGGACAATGACCGTTGACCCACCCGAATCAGCGCACTGGTGCGTGATCGGTCGCACCCGGAATCCGGACCGACCCGACGAAGTCGCCGCGGTTGACCTCGATTCCGCAGGTGAGCGTCTCGGCAGTGTCCTCCTCGGGGAGGATGAGCTGCCCGACTTCGTGCGCGACCGAGAACAGGGCCGATCGGATGCACGCGACCCCGAGCGCGGGCGGCCCGAACCACCACCGAGGTGGGTCTTCAGCGACGCGCCACGCTGGTACCCCGTGTGGCTGGATGCCGGACTGCGGATCGACCGCTGTCACGACCTGCGGCTGGCCCATGCGATCCTCATCCGCTCCGAGCTCGTCACCGAACCGGGCCCGCTGAGGGAGGCGGCCGACTGGGACGCGGGCCCCGTGACCGCGGCCGCCGAATCCGAGGCGGTCGCGCTCTTCGACGTCGAGGGCGGGCGGGATCGGGCCAGGCAGGTCCCGCACGACATCGACTCCGCGCTCGCCGAGTTCGCGCGCCAGCGCACGGCCCTCGCCACCGCCGCGGATCCGGGTCGGCTGCGGCTGCTGCTCGCCGCCGAATCCGCAGGCGCACTGGTCGCGGCCGAGATGCACGCGGCCGGAGCGCCCTGGGACGTGGCCGAACACGACCGCAACCTCACCGAGGTCCTCGGCCCGCGCCCTCCACTGGGCGCGAAGCCGGCGAAGATGCAAGCCGTCGCCGAGGAGGTCCGGGCCGCGCTCGAGGACCCCCGGGCGAACCTCGACTCGCATCCGAAGCTCCTGTCCGCCCTCCACCGGGCCGGCATCAATGTCGCCTCGACCTCCAAATGGGAGTTGGCCGAGAGCTACCATCCTGCGATCGAGCCGCTGCTGCGCTACAAGAAGCTCGCCCGACTGCTGTCGGCCAACGGCTGGCACTGGCTCGACGAATGGGTCGAGGGTGGACGATACCGCCCCGTGTACGTCCCCGGGGGAGTCGTCACCGGCCGGTGGGCGGCCAGCGGCGGTGGAGCTCTGCAGATCCCGCGCCAGCTGCGACCGGCGCTGCGCGCCGACCCGGGCTGGACGCTGATCTCGGCCGACGTCGCTCAGCTCGAACCTCGGGCGCTCGCCGCGATGTCCGGCGACCGGGCGATGGCGGAGGCCGGCCGGGAGAAGGACCTCTATTCGGGCATCGTCGATTCCGGCATCGTCGCCACCAGGCAGGAGGCGAAGATCGCGGTCCTCGGCGCCCTGTACGGCGGCACCACGGGTGACAGCGGTCGTCTCGTTCCCCGGCTGCGCACGAGCTTCCCCCAGGCGATGGCCCTGGTCGATTCCGCCGCCGAGGTGGGGGCCGCCGGCGGTGTCGTGTCGACGTGGCTCGGGCGGACGTCCCCGGTGCCGAGTCAGGGGTGGAGGCAGCTGCAGGCGCGGGCCAACCGCTTCGACGCCACCGCCCAGGACGAGGCGATCGCGCGGCGGGCCGCCGGGGACCAGGGCCGGTTCACCCGCAACTTCGTGGTCCAGGGAACCGCCGCGGAATGGGCGCTGGCCTGGCTCGCCGACCTCAGACTGCGGCTGTCACGGCTGCCGGCGACCACCTCGGCGCCGGCATCGCCCTCCGGTCCCGTCTTCGACTCCCGGGCGCACCTGGTCTTCTTCCTCCACGACGAGGTGATCGTCCACTCCCCGCTCGAGCAGGCCGAGGCCGCGGCGGAGGCGATCAGGGCGGCGGCCGCCTCGGCGGGTCGTCTCCTGTTCGGGGACGCGCCCGTCGACTTCCCCCTCGACCTCACGATCGCGGAACGCGCGGTCAAGGACTGAGAGCTTCGGCGCGGTGAGACTGCGCCAGCGCGCTCCCCGCACCGCGCTGGTGTCGATTGACCGCGCTGGCCGTCCCAGGACCGCGACCTCCTGGAGCTCATTGAGCACCTGCGCGCAGTACACCGAGCCTGGGTATTGACGCCTTTAGACTACCGGTTTAGACTGGCGGTCTACACCGCTGGTCTAAACTGCTGGTCTGACAGGGAGGTGCGCCGTGAAGGTCTTGATCGTGGGAGCCGGGATCGCCGGTCCGACCCTGGCATTCTGGCTGAACAAGTCGGGCCACGAGGTCACCATCGTCGAACGCGCCCCCGAATTGCGCAGAGGCGGCTATCTGATCGATTTCTGGGGCGCCGGTTTCGACGTGGCCGAGCGGATGGGCATCGTGCCCGAGCTGCGCACGCGCGGCTGCCTGTTCACCGAGGCGAGAGCGATCGATCGGAACGGCCGCACGGTGGCGTCGTTCACTCCCGAGGCCGTGCTCAGGTCGAACAAGCGGTATCTGAGCATTCCGCGCACCGACCTCGCCGCGATCATCTACGATTCCCTCGGCGGGGCAGTGGAGCTGATGCTCGGCGACACCGTGCGAGACCTCGCCGACGACGGTGAGCGCGTTCGGGTCACCTTCGACAGCGGCGGCATCCGCGATTTCGATCTCGTCATCGGGGCCGACGGCCTTCACTCGCGAGTACGCAGGCTCGCGTTCGGACCCGATGAGCACTTCGAGAAGTATCTCGGCATGGTGGTGGCCGTGTTCGATGCGGAACAGTATCCGGAACGTGACGAGCTCGTCGCGATGATGCACGCCGAGGTGGGGTTCCAGGCGATCCGCCTCTCCTTTCGCGACGACGCCACACTGCTCCTGTTCAGCCTCCGGCACGACGGTGAGGTGCCGGTCGGGCGCACGGCACAGGAGAGCCTGCTGCGCGAGAAGCTGGCCGGCGCGGGGTGGGAAGTTCCCCGGATGCTGGAGGTGATGCCCGACGCGGAGAACTTCTACTTCGACTCGGTGAGCCAGATCCAGATGTCCTCGTGGTCGACCGGCCGGATTGCGCTGGTGGGCGATGCCGGCGCGTGCCCGTCATTCCTGGCCGGTCAGGGCTCGGCGTTGGCCATGGTAGAGGCGTACACGCTGGCCGCCGAACTCGCACGAACGAGTGACCACCGTGAGGCGTTCGCCCGCTATGAGGAGCGGCTGGCCCCGCTGCTGCGCTCCAAGCAGGACGCCGCCCAGGGCCTGGGCCTGGGCTTCGCCCCGAAGAACAAGATCCAGCTCATCGTCAGGAATTCGGTGTTGAAGATGATGGGCCTTCCCAGGGTCGCCGACATCGCGATGGGCAGGAGTTTCCACGACCGCGTCGAACTCCCACCCTTCCCAGGGCAGATCCGGGCAGACTAAGGGGATGGTCCGACCCCGTTTCACGAAACTGCCTGCGGCTCAGCAGGAGGCGATCGTGCAGGCCGCCCTCGACGAGTTCGCGACCCGCGGATTTCACGACGCCTCGCTCAACCGTGTGATCGATGCCGCCGGAATCTCCAAGGGATCGATGTACTACTACTTCGACGGGAAGGAGGATCTGTATGCCTACGTCGCTCAGCTCGGACTGGCCGGTCTGTTCGAGCAGCTCGGTCCCTTGCCCGACCTCGGTGCCGGGGATGCGGAAGCCTTCTGGTCGGTTCTCGGCGACTACTACCTGAGGCTGCTGCGAGCGCTCGCCGCCTCACCGCAGCTGGCATCCATGCTGCGCGGCTGGGCCGCCGCGGCGAATAGACCCGCCTCACAGCAGGCGCAGGAGGAGCTGGAGCAGTCGTCCCTCCCATGGATCGCGCAGGTGCTCGCCACCGGGCAGCGGGTGGGAGCGGTGCGCGACGATGTCCCACCCTCCCTGCTGATCGCGGTGGTGATGAGCATGGGCGAGGCGATGGACATCTGGCTCCTGTCTCAGCAGCCCGACGATGACGCGCTTCCCGGCCTGGTCGCGTCGCTGATGAGCATGATCAGGGGAGCGGTCGGTCCCTGACTGGAGAGACAGGCCGGTCAGGCGAAGGCGGTGCCGCTGAAGCAGATCGTCGTCGCCCCGCCGACCCACACCTCGTCTCCCTCGCGGGTGATCGAGACGACTCCGCCGCGGCCGATGGCGGTGCCCTGGGTGGCGGTGTACTTGTTCGGGGCCAGTCCTGCCCCGATCAGCCACTGGGCGACCGCCGCGTTGAGGCTGCCGGTGACCGGATCCTCGACGATGCCCATCCCGGGGGCGAAGGCGCGGATCTCGTACTCGTGGTCGGAATCCTCGGCGTGGGCGCCGATGACGCCGACCTTCGCCTCCGGGAGCGCGGTGAAGTCGGGGACGAGGTCGAGGACCTGCCGGGCGGTGGCGAGTCGGACCGCGGCCCAGCCGGGACCGTTGTCGACCCACTGATGCCCGAGGATGTCCGTCCGATCGACGCCGAGCGCCGTCGCGATGGCCTGCACGTGGTCCTCGTCGAGGGGCCCGGAGCGGATGACCTCGGGCGCGGCGAAGGACAGGACGTCGGAGGCATCGCGGCGCAGCTGCACGAGGCCGGCATCGCATTCCTGGACCAGGGTGCCTGCGCTGCGGGGAGTGCCGCCCGCGTGCAGCCAGGCCGCCGCCGAACCGAGAGTCGGGTGGCCGGCGAAGGGCAGCTCGCGCGCGGGGGTGAAGATCCGCAGCCGGTAGTCGGCGGACGGATCGGTCGGGGACAGGACGAAGGTCGTCTCCGACAGGTTCGTCCAGCTCGCGATCCGGGCCATGTCCTGACCGGACAGACCCTCGGCGTCGAGGATGACGGCCACCGGATTCCCCCGGTAGGGGACGGCGGAGAAGACGTCGACCTGCGCGAATGACCGGTTCCTTGGCACGAGTGCTCCTTCCACGGGGTGCTCCCACTGTATCCGCCGGAACGGGCGATCGGGGGATCAGGCGATCGGGAGATCAGGCGATCACTGACCGAGGGCGGCGGTGATCCGCTCGGGGGAGAGGGCGGCATCGATGGCCAGCTGGGCGGCGCCGAGGATCGCCGCGTCGCCGGCGGCGCGGGAGGGCGCGATCGTCAGGTGCTCGGTCGACAGCGGGATCGAGCGGGCGTAGACGACCTCCCGGACCCCGGCCACCAGGTGCTCCGCCGCCTGCGCCATCGTGCCGCCGATGACGATGGCCGAGGGGTTCATCAGGCTCACGCACGTGGTGAGCACCTCGCCGAGGTCACGGCCCGCCTGCCGCACCGCCTGGATCGCCGCGAGGTCCCCGGCCTTGACCAGGCGCACGACATCCCCGGGGGAGTCGGCCGGGGTGCCGGCGCGGGCGAGCGCGCGGGCGATCGCGCGCCCGGAGGCCACGGCCTCCAGGCATCCGCGGTTCCCGCACGCGCAGGGGATGTCGGCCGCGCGCGGCAGGGCGGCGTGGCCGATGTCGCCCGCGGCCCCGTTCGACCCCCGCCGCAGTGAGCCGCCCGAGATGACTCCCGCCCCGATGCCCGTGGCGACCTTGACGAAGATGAGGTCGGAGGTGTCCGGCCACGCGGCGGTGCGCTCGCCCAGGGCCATGATGTTGACGTCGTTGTCGACGAGGATCGGGGCGGCGAAGGTCTCCCGCAGCGCCGCCGGCACGTCGAAGCGGTCCCAGCCGGGCATGATCGGGGGGTTGATGGGCCGTCCGGTGGAGAACTCGACCGGACCGGGCAGGCCCACGCCCACCCCGACGACGTCGGCGGCGCTGCGTGAGGCGGACTCGAGCAGCCGGACCGCCGAGGCGCGCAGCCAGTCGATGCTCGCGACGGGACCGGCGGCGATCTGCCGCTCCTCCCCGGCCTCGGCGACGAGCGCGCCGCTGAGGTCGGTGATCGCGACCCGGGCATGGGAGGCGCCGAAGTCAGCGGCCACGACGAGCCTGGCGCGGGGGTTGAAGGCGAACTGGGAACTCGGCCGGCCGCCGGTCGAGGCGGCGGCGACGACCGGGGTGATGAGCCCGAGGTCGAGGAGCTGGTCGATCCTCTGGGCGATCGTCGGGCGGGACAGGCCCGTGAGCTTGGCCAGCTCGGCACGCGTGCGCGGGTTCCCGTCGCGCAGCAGCTGGAACAGACCGCCGGCATGGGAGAGCTGGGCGGTGTCCGGGACGATCGTGTCACTCACTCCTTCAGTAAAACACAGTGCAGAAAGCCGACACATACGAGAAATACTTTTGAAAGCCTATTGACAGAAGTAGCCAAGCGGACACCATAATTGGTCATGGTCACCGTTGCAGAGCTGCCGGTCCCCGCACCCCGGGTGGGAATGCTGGGTGGCGGTTTCATGGCCCGCACGCACAGTCATGCGGCACGTCTGGCCGGGGCCAGCCTCGGCGCGATCTCCACGTCCTCCGGGTCCGGGAGCGCGCGGGCTGCCGCCGAACTCGGCTACGTCCGGCCCCTGGCCGGGGACGCCTTCTTCGCCGACGGCCTCGACATCATCCACGTCTGCACCCCCAATGGCAGCCACGCCGCGCTCGCCCGCCGGGCCCTCGAATCGGGAGCCCACGTCATCTGTGAGAAGCCGCTGGCAACCAGTGCGCAGGCGGCCCGCGACGTCCGCGATCTCGCCCGGTCCGCAGGTCGGATGGGCACGGTCCCGTTCGTCTACCGCTACCATCCCCTGGTCCGTGAGGCCCGCGCCCGGATCGCGCGCGGGGAGGCGGGGACGATCCTCACCATCGACGGGAGCTACCTCCAGGACTGGCTGCTCGAGGCCGACGACCACAACTGGCGAGTCGACTCCGCCGCCGGCGGTCCCTCCCGTGCCTTTGCCGACATCGGCTCCCACCTTGTCGACCTCGTCGAGTTCGTCACCGGCGAGAGGATCGTGGCGCTGGCGGCGGCGACGCGCACCGTCCACCCGCGCCGAGGCGGCGCACCGGTGACCACCGAGGACACCGTGGCGCTGACCGTCGAGATGAGCGGCGGGGGGATCGGCTCCCTGCTGGTTTCGCAGGTGGCCCCGGGCCGGAAGAACGGCCTCGTCCTCGAGATCTCGGGCAGCCGCGAGAGCCTGCGGTTCGCGCAGGAGCAGCCGGAGCACCTGTGGCTGGGCAGGCGGGTGGGCAGCCAGCTGCTCATGCGCGACCCCGACGTCCTCGCCCCCGACGCCGCACGTCTGTGCGCGGTGCCCGCCGGTCATCCGCAGGGGTACCAGGATGCCTTCAACTCCTTCGTCGCCGACTCCTACGCCCTCTTCGCCGGGGCGGAGCCGGACGGGGTGCCGACCCTCGACGACGGGGTGCGGGCGGCGGTCGTGACGGAAGCGGTCCTCCGCTCCGCCGCCGAGCGGACCTGGATCGAGGTGGACTCATGACCGGCGAGAGCGCACCGGTGCTCCGGGCCACCGGGATCCGCAAGCAGTTCTTCGGCGTCGAGGTCCTCCACGGCGTCGACCTCGACGTCCACGCGGGCACGGTGCACGGGCTGGTGGGCGAGAACGGGGCCGGCAAGTCGACCCTGATGAAGATCATCGCCGGCGTCCACCGCCGGGACGGCGGGGACATCCTCCTCGACGGCCGCTCGGTCGACTTCGGCCACCCGGTCGAGGCCGCCCACGCGGGCGTCGCCACCGTGTTCCAGGAATTCAACCTGCTGCCCGATCGGACCGTGGCCCAGAACGTCTACCTCGGCCGGGAGCCGCTGCGGCGCGGGCTCGTCGACGTGGCGACGATGAACCGGCAGACGCAGGAGCTCCTCGACGACCTCGGCATCGACGGGATCAGCCCCGACACCAAGGTCGGCTGGCTGACCGTGGCCGAGCAGCAGATCGTCGAGATCATCAAGGCGCTGTCGGTCAACGCGCGGGTGATCTCGATGGACGAACCGACCGCCGCCCTCGCCGAGGCGGAGGTCGCCGTGCTCTACCGGGTGATCGGTGCCCTGAAGTCCAAGGGAGTCGCGATCGTCTACGTCTCCCACCGGCTGCAGGAGGTCTTCGATCTCTGCGACACCATCACCGTGCTCAAGGACGGCGCGCTGGTGCTCAGCAGCCCGGCCGCCGATCTCGATCAGGCCGCGCTCGTGCGGGCCATGGTCGGCCGCCCCATCAGCACCTTCTTCCCGGGTCCCGAGGACGGGACCGAGATCGGCGACCCGGTCCTCGAGGTCGCAGGCGGGGGCAACGAGCAGCTCGACGACATCACCCTGAGCCTGCGGGCCGGGGAGATCGTCGGTCTGGCCGGGCTGCAGGGCTCGGGCCGCTCCGAACTCGTCTCCGCCCTCTTCGGCGCCGCGCCGTTCACCCGCGGAACCATGCGCCTGGGCGGCTCACCGGTGACCATCCGGACTCCGCGCAGCGGGGTGAGGAACGGGATCGCGCTGGTCACCGAGGACCGCAAGGGCAGCGGTCTCGCGCTGTCCCAGTCGATCCTCGACAACGCCCTGCTCGCGATCCGCTCCGTGTTCCCCGGGCGGACGGGAGCGATGCGGGCGAAGGTGCCGGAGATCCTCGAGTCGCTGGAGGTCATCAGCCAGGGCACCGGCCAGGAGGTGCGCGCCCTGTCCGGAGGCAATCAGCAGAAGGTGGTCCTGGCGAAATGGCTGGCGACCTCCCCCCGGGTGGTCCTCCTCGACGAACCGACCCGTGGCATCGACGTCGGCGCCAAGATCGCCGTCTACCGGCTGATCCGTGAACTCGCCCGCAAGGGGGTGGCCATCGTGCTCGTCTCCAGCGAGCTGCCCGAGGTGCTCGGGATGTCCGACCGGGTGCTCGTTATGGCCGATGGGCGCATCGCCGGGCAGCTGCCCCCGACCGCAGGCGAAGAAGAGGTGCTGGCCCTGGCCACGGGCACCGAAGCACAGGTGGTGAGTGACCAGTGAAGCGATTGGCCCGACTCGACACGACGGCGTTCGTCTACATCGCCCTCGTGTTCGTGCTCATCGTCAGTGCGATCCTGGTCGCGACGACGGGACGCAGCATCCTCAGCCCCGGCAACATCCGCGACATCCTCACCGGGATGAGCGTGCTCGGCTTCGTCGCGATCGGCCAGACCCTCGTCATCCTCGGCGCCTCACTCGATCTCTCGGTGCCCTATGTGATGAGCCTGGCCAGCCTCATCGCGGCCGAGACCATGAACGGCAGCTCGGCGATGGTGCTGCCCGCGGTGCTGCTGACCCTCGGGATCGCCGCCGCCATCGGCATGGCCAATGGCCTCATCGTCACCGTTCTCGGTGTGCACGGATTCGTCGCCACCCTCGGCGTCGGCCTCATCCTCAAGGGGTACCTGGACACGAACTACCAGGGCACGGCCGGCAGCGTGCCGTGGTCGTTCCAGCTGTTCGGCGCGACCGGCATCGGGCCCGTGCCGATCTCGACGATCGTCATGCTCGCACTCGCCGTCCTGGTCGCCTTCATCCTCGCGCGGACCCGTTTCGGCCACCATCTCTTCGCCGTCGGCGGCAACGCCGAGGTCGCCCGGCTGTCGGGGGTCAGGGAGCGGCTGCCGCTCATCGGCGCCCACATCGGAAGCTCGGTGTGCGCGGCCATCGCCGGCCTCCTGCTGGCCAGCCGCCTCGGCGTCGGCAGTCCCACCGTCGGATCCCAGGGCAGCTACGACCTGCTCTCGATCGCCGCGGTCGTCCTCGGCGGGACCCTGCTGATGGGCGGCCGGGGCTCGATCTGGGGCACGATCGGCGGAGTCGCGATCTTCGCGGTGCTCGACAACCTGATGAGCGTCATGCAGTTCAACCCCTTCTTCAAGGACGTCATCCGCGGACTCGTCATCATCATCGCCGTCGCCGTCTACGCCCGGCGGCGGGTCGTCGCCCGACGGATCCGGTTCGCGGCGGGACCCGCCGGTCCGGCCGTAGCCGTCGCCGCCGCACCGACCGGGTCCGATGAGAGGAGCCCGCGATGAACAGCCTGATCCGCAGGGCCGTCGACCCGCGCGGAGCCGTGGTCGTCCTCCTGGCCGTGATCCTCGTGGCGATCGTCGTCCTCAACCCGAGCTTCGCCGAGCCGGGCCAGCTCGTGCGCTTCATCCAGCGGGTGGCGCCGATCGCGATCGTCGCGATCGGCCAGTACTTCGTCATCGTCTCCGGCGAGTTCGACCTCTCGATGGGCGCCCTCGTCACCGCGCAGGTGGTCACCTCCGGGTATCTCATCGGGCAGGATCCGTCGAAGATCGCAGCGGTGCTCACCCTCATGCTGATCCTCGGCGTTCTCGTCGGCGTCGTCAACGGGCTGGCGACGACCCTGCTCAAGGTCCCCTCCTTCATCGTCACCCTCGGCACGATGCTCATCATCCACGGCGCGGTGATGTGGTGGACGGGCGGAGCCGCGACCGGGGACCCGGTCGACTCGTTCCGGCAGATCGGGCGCGGCGGGATCGAGGACGTCCCCGTCCTGGGCCAGCTGCCCTACGGCGTCCTCGTGCTGCTCGTCGTCATCGTCGCCGCGATCTGGCTGTCGAGGCGTCCCTTCGGCCGGACCCTGGTCGCGATCGGGGACAACGCCGAGGCGGCCGCCTACGCGGGCACCAACGTGTGGAGGACGAAGACGCTGGCGTTCGTCATCTCCTCCCTCTCGGCGACCGTGGCCGGTGTCCTCCTGGTCGGCTACGCCGGGGTCCATCCGTCGGTCGGGCAGGGGTACGAGTTCATCGCGATCACCGCGGTGGTCCTCGGCGGGGTCGTCCTCGGCGGCGGCCGGGGCACCGTCTTCGGCGCCCTGACCGGGGCGTTCACGCTCGAATCGCTGTTCACCCTGCTCAACTTCACCGCCGTCCCCTCGACCATGCGCGACGCGATCCAGGGCGTGATCATCATCGCGGCCGTCGCCTACTCCGGGGTGGTGTTCGCGAAGAGGCGCAGCACCACCTCGACGGACGACCAGAACCCGGGCCGGGCAGCCGCAGACGACGAGAACCCGACACCCGGCCCGACAACCACCCCGACACCCACCTCGGCGAGAGACTCTTCGCCGATCCATCCCTCCGGCGACGCAGTCGCTCGGGACTGACACAAGGAGAGAACGCAATGAAGCGATCGCTGAGAACCGCAGTGGGCATCGCCGGTGCCGGCGCCCTCATCGCGCTGGCCGGGTGCACCACCGATCCGTCGGTGGAGCAGGCGCCCGAGGCCGGCGGAGAGGAATCCGCATCGACCGAATGGTTCAATCAGGAGCTCTATGACAAGCAGTTCAAAGAGCGGGAGGTCACTCCCGAGGGTCCCGAGGACAAGCCGTACCTGCAGATGATCAACCCGGAGATGCAGGACACGTCCGAGCATGCCTCCGAGGGCGGGAAGAAGGTGTGCTTCGCCAACGCCTCGATCTCCAACCCCTGGCGGCAGACCGGGTGGATCACGATGAACGAGCAGCTCAAGGAGCTGAAGAAGGGCGGGGTGATCACGGAGATGGAGACCCGTGACGCCCAGGACAACGATGACACGCAGATCGCCGACATCGACTACTTCATCTCCGAGGGCAACTGCGACGGCTTCATCATCTCGCCGAACTCGACGGCGGCGATCACCCCGGCTGTCGAGCGGGCCTGTGAGACCGGCAAGCCCGTCATCGTCTTCGACCGCGGTGTCCAGACCGACTGCGCCGTCACGTTCATCCACCCCATCGGCGGATTCGCGTGGGGCATCGACTCGGCCCAGTTCCTCATCGACAACCTCAATGAGGGCGACAAGGTCGTGGCGCTGCGGATCCTGCCCGGTGTCGACGTGCTCGAACAGCGGTGGGCAGCCGCGGAGAAGCTCTTCGACGAGGCGGGGATCGAGGCCGTCGACTACTTCACCGACGCCGACCCGGCCGAGATCAAGAAGATCGTCTCCGACGAGCTGGCCAAGGGCGACGTCCAGGGCGTCTGGATGGACGCGGGCGACGGAGCGGTGTCCGCGATCGAGGCATTCGAGGACGCCGGGAAGGACTACCCGGTGATGACCGGCGAGGACGAGCTGAGCTTCCTCCGCAAGTGGAAGGAGACGGAGATGACCGCGATCGCTCCCGTCTACTCCAACTTCCAGTGGCGCACGCCCCTGCTGGCCGCCGAGATGATCTTCAAGGGTGAGGAGGTGCCGAAGGAATGGGTGCTGCCGCAGAGCCCGATCACCTCCGAGGACCTCGATGACTTCCTCAAGCGCAATGAGGGCATGCCCGATGGTCATTACGCGAAGTTCGGCGGCGAGGACCTGCCCGGCTACCCGCAGGTCTGGCAGGACCGGGTCATTCCCTGATCGATGATGGGAGGTCAGCGTTCGGCAGAGGCCGGGATGGAAGCAGCGGCCGGGATGGAAGCAGCGGCCGGGACGGCGCCGCAGACGCGGACGGAAGCAGCGGCCGGGAGGGCGCCGCAGACGCGGACGAGTGAGCCGCGCGCGTTGGGGGTGAACACCTGGGTGTGGGTGTCACCCCTGCGCGGGCCGCAGCTGTCCGAGCTCGCCATCCGCGCCAAGCGGTTCGGCTTCGAGGTGCTCGAGCTGCCCATCGAGAGTCCGGGCGACTGGGACCCCGGCTTCGCCGCCGAGGTGCTCGCCGCCGAGGGCATGAGCGCGCGGATCGTCGGTGCCATGGGTCCCGGTCGCGATCTGCTCGAGGACTCCGCCCGCGCCGACACCCAGGACTACCTGCGGCACTGCGTGGACATGGCCGCCCGCCTGGGTTCGCCGACCGTGGCAGGACCGTTCTATGCGCGCACGGGACGGGTCTGGAGGATGGACGCCGAGGAGCGCCGCAGGTCCGTCGGAGTTCTGCGGGAGGCGCTGCGGCCGGTCGCCGACCATGCGGCCGAACTCGGGGTGGGGCTGGCCGTCGAACCGCTCAATCGTTACGAGACCAGTGTCATCAACACGGTCGAGCAGGCGCTCGACGCTCTCGACCCGCTGCTCGGACGCGGTGTCGGGCTGGCCCTGGACAGTTACCATCTCAATATCGAGGAGCGTTCTCCGGCCGCAGCGATCCGGACTGCGGGAGAGCATCTCCTGGCGGTGCAGGTCTGCGGCAGCGACCGCGGTCCGGTCGGAGTCGACCACACGGATTGGGAGGCGTTCTTCGACGCCCTTGACGACGTCTCCTACACCGGTGCCCTGACGGTGGAGAGCTTCACGGCCGACAACGCGACGATCGCTGTGGCCGCCTCGATCTGGCGGCCCCTGGCGTCGAGTCAGGACGAACTGGCGCGCACCAGTGCGGACTACCTGCATGAGCTGCAGCGTCGTCGGCATGCCGAGCAGACAGGCAACCAGGCAACGAACGAAGGACCGAACCAGGCAAAGGAGCCGCCACGATGAGTGAATCCTCCCATCCGGTCACCCTGTTCACCGGGCAGTGGGCCGACCTTCCCTTCGAGGAGGTCGCCCGGCTCGCCGCCTCATGGGGCTACGACGGTCTCGAGATCGCCTGCTCCGGTGACCATCTCGACCTCAGCCGCGCCGATGAGGATCCCGCCTACCTGCGGTCCCGGCTCGACATCCTCGACAAGCACGGGCTCAGGGTCTGGGCGATTTCCAACCACCTCGCCGGTCAGGCCGTGTGCGACGACCCGATCGACTTCCGGCACCAGGCGATCGTGCGCAAGTACATCTGGGCCGACGGTGAGGCGGAGGGCGTACGGCAGCGTGCGGCCGAGGATATGAAGCGCGCCGCCCGGGTCGCCAGGAAGCTCGGCGTCGACACCGTGGTCGGCTTCACCGGATCGAAGATCTGGCCCTATGTGGCGATGTTCCCACCGGTCCCCGGCGAGATGATCGAGGCCGGGTACGAGGACTTCGCGCAGCGGTGGAATCCGATCCTCGACGTCTTCGACGACGAGGGCGTGCGGTTCGCGCACGAGGTGCACCCCTCCGAGATCGCCTACGACTACTGGACGACGGTGCGGACCCTGGAGGCCATCGACCATCGTCAGGCCTTCGGCATCAACTGGGATCCCAGCCATCTGCTCTGGCAGGGTGTTGACCCGATCGGCTTCATCACCGACTTCCCGGATCGGATCGTCCACGTCGACTGCAAGGACACCCGCCTGCGACCGCCCACCGGCCGCTCCGGAATCCTCGGTTCCCACCTGCCCTGGGGCGATCCGCGCCGCGGATGGGACTTCGTCTCCACCGGGCACGGGGACATGCACTGGGAGGACGCGTTCCGTGCCCTCGGCTCGATCGGATACTCGGGTCCCATCTCCATCGAATGGGAGGACGCGGGAATGGATCGACTGCACGGCGGCGCCGAGGCTGTCGAGCGGATCCGGGAACTGCTGTGGAAGCGTCCCGAGGCGTCATTCGACGAGGCCTTCAAGAATCAGTGATAGCCACCGAGGCGTGCAAGGATCTGTGATCGACTGCGGCGGGTTCAAGTATCGGAAGTCCGTTGCGGCGGGTTTGAGAATCAGTGGTCCGCTGCGGTGGCTATTGGGTGGCGAAAGCCATCGTGCCGCCGAGGCCGATGAGCATGCCGCCGCCGATTCCACGGATGCGCGACATCCGCCTCGGCGAGCGGGCGAACCAACTCCGGGCGGTGCCGGCGATGAACGCCCACGAGCCGTCGGAGAGCAGGGCCAATGCCTGAAAGGACAGGCCCAGAACGATCATCTGCAGGGGCACGTGGCCCGCTTCGAGTGAGACGAACTGGGGGAGGACGGCGACGAAGAAGACGATCGTCTTCGGGTTCGAGATGCCGACGATGAAGCCCTGAGTGAACATCGACCGGTAGCGGAAGTCGCGCACGGTCGGGGAGAGCGCCGGTCCCTCGGCCGCCGGTTCGATCTGCGCCAGTTCGACCGCCGGTTCGGTCTGCGCCAGCTCGGTGGACGGGACTTCGTTGCCGGTCCTGCGATGGCGGATGCCCTGGACGCCGAGGTACACGAGGTAAGCGGCGCCGAGGATCTTGACGATTGTGAAGATGACCGCCGATTGGGCGACGATCGTGCCGACGCCGAAGGACACCGCCACGATCAGCGGAATGATTCCGGCGCACCCGCCGAGCACGCTGGTCAGTCCGCCGCGCCGACCGTGCGAGAGCGATTGGCCGACGACGAAGAGCACAGTGGGTCCCGGAATCACAATGATGATGAGGGACGCCAGCAGGAAGGAGATGAGAGCTTCAGGTGGTGGCACCGGCACAGTCTACGGGTGGTTGAGAACAGGCTCATCGTCGATCCCCATGGTGAAACGGCCACCGAATCCATGGTGGCATCAGGGAGAGGCTGCTCAGGGCCGGCAGTCGGCTCATGGGGTCAGAACGGGGGAGGTTCTCCGGAGTCCCAGTACCATTCCTTGAGCTCCGGGTTGAGGTCTCTGATGTCGGGGTACTCCGACCACGGGTTCGGTGGGCCTTCTGCCCATCCTGGCCGGCCCTCGGCCGGCGCAGGTCCTGGTCGCTCAGCTGAGATCCTGCGCTCGCCGCGATAGTGGAATCGGCCGACGATCTGCTGTCGGGGGATCTTGATGAACTCGTACTGCGGTCTGATCGGCGGGAATGCGGGGACTGAGGGCTGTTCCGAGTCCTCAGCCTTTGAGTCTTCGTGGACTGAGATCCCAGCCTCTGAGTCTTCGAGTTCCGGCTCAGTTACTGACGGCTCAGTCATCGACGGCTCAGTCACTGACGGCCCGTTCGCCGGCGGAAGGCCGAGGGCGGCGAAAAGGTGGGCTTGGGCGGCGTTGATGGGGTTGTCGGGGGCATGAACGGTCACATTGGTGCCGTGTCGGAACACGTACTCAAGACACAGTGGTCCTGCAGAACGGACGCCGAATCTCCGGTCGGTCTTCGCCTGATGATGCGCCTTGCAAAGGCAATGGAGGTTGCCGAATCGCGTGAGGCCACCGTTGCCGGGATCCTCGTGATCGAAGGGATCGATGTGGTCGATCTCGGTGTTCTCTGCCTTCCGGCTGCAACCGGGGATGGTGCAGGTGACCCACTGGGCGATGAGCGTTCGACGCACGTCCCGGGGGATGGCGTAGGTGGAGGCCTTCGCATCGATCGGGGTGCCGGTGGCCGGATCGGTGAGGATCCTCGTCCAGGTGGAGGAATGAGAGGCGAGATCGCGAGCCATGTCGGCAGGGATCGGGGATCCATCGGGCAGAGTGCCTGGCAGGTCGGTGCGTCCGAGGAGTGTCAGCACGGGCACGGTGGCTGTGACGCGGGCCTGAGTGTCAAGCCACTGAGCATGGGTCGGCATGGTCAGACGCACGCCATAGGAGATGTCCTCGCCGGGTTCGGCATCGTGGTCGAGGCCGCGGACCAGGTCAGTCTGGCGCGGGAAGACGGAGTCGGTGGCAGGGCCGGATCCCGCTGCGGTGCCGAAGGTGGCCGGGATGGCATCGTCGCCCGAGCTGTCAGCAGAGGAGTTGTCCCCGTTGGGCGTGCCAGCGCTGGAGGTGCTGATGTTGGCGGTGCCAGCGCTGGCGGTGCCGGTGCCGTGGGCGGATCCGGGGCTGCCATTGAGCCCGACGAGGTTGCCGACTGAGATGTCGGAGGTGCGAATGGCACCGGTGCTCGTGTTGGTGCGGGTGACGGTCACGGTCACTTCGGGGCAGGTGCGACTGAGGATGTCGTACATCAGGGCCGCGACCCCACGCGGGTCGTCGAGCCTCTCATCGGGCTGGAGCTGAGTGCCGAAGGCACTGGTGTTTCCGGCGTGGATGGTCCGCGCGAAGGCCTCGATGCGGCGATAACAGGCGTAGAGCTCAGGTGCAGGTCCGGTCAGCGTGAGGAATCCAGTGCCATGGCCGTCGGAGTCGAAGTCGACGCGGCGACGCACGGACGTCCGTTCGATCGTCTCTGAGATGGGCTGGAGGGTGACGACCTTGAGGTGGAGACCCTTCTTGAAGGTCTCGAAGGTGGTGTCGGCGCGGCGAACGGCGAGGTAGTCATCGACGGCCGCGAGCAGGGGGAGTGGCAGATCCTGGCAGGCACGGGCTGCGATGGTCGCGTGTCCGATGGTGAACTCGCCCTGGAGACACCGCTCACGGAATCGGGGAAGACCATGAACGAGCATGATCGCGGTGCGCACAAGACCATATGCCCGGGTGATGCTTGTGCCGGTGAGGGCGGCGAGTTCGCTCATGTCCTCGGACCGGGCATGGTCGTGGACCCAGGTGAAGACCGAGTGGGTCGGGCGGTAGCCGGGGAACTTCGGCAGCTGGGGCTGACATGCGGGTGAATCGGAGAACGCTTCTGTGTCAGGAGCGGGTGAGAGGATCGATTCCGAGGAGCCGGAAGATGCTGCCTCGACAGGCGCGGATTCACGGATGCTGCGATGGCAATAGGGTTCACCGGGGATGAAATCGGTGGGGTTGAGGTCAGCGATGACTTCGGAGAGGAAGATGTTCGCGATGGCTGCCAGGGAGGCGAGCTGGGCCTGGTCGCTGGCGAGGAAGCAGCTGAGGGCGGGCGCGAACGGAGAGTCGGGGTCGACCCGGAGAAGACGTCGGGATGCGGTGCGGGGATCCGGGGGTTCGTCGTCGCCTGAGGGAGATGCTGCGCCGGTGTTTTCGGGCCGCTTCACTGTCATCACCTCCTCGTGCTTCCTGTCTTCATTATAGTCGAATCAGAATAGAACGAATATCACGATAAGATCACAAGTATCGCATGTAATGGCGAAAATTACGGTTAACGGTGTGATTTAGTAGTCTGTTGTGGAATGGTTCTTCCAAATGCAGTTGTCTGCACCGTCGGTGGCCCGACGTCGTGTCCCGCAGCTGAAAGCCTCACTCAGGCTCGATTCCTAGACTGGGCGATGGTGAGCTTGATGCAGGCCGGAACACAGTGGACGGACGACGAAAGGCGATGATGGACGCACAGCAAGGAATCGCCGCCTGGTGGGACGCCATCACCGCCGGCTTCGGACGGCAGGATGGCTTGGAGCCGGGCCTCGTCGAAGCGCTTCTCGTCATCGGGGTTCCGCTCGTGGTCACCCTGACTCCGGCGATCTGGCGGTTCTTCGGGCTCTTCGTCACCTTTGTGCACGAGCTCGGGCACGCCTTCGCGGCGCTGATGACCGGGCGGGTCGTCAAGGGCATCTCGCTGAACTTCGACCATTCGGGGCAGATGAACTCCTTCGGCCGGGTCGGCTTCTCGGCGCATTGGTCCGGATTCTGGGGCTATCCGGCTCCCGGCGTGGTCGGGCTCGCGCTCATCGCCGCGGCCGTCACCGGGTGGGCTCCACTGGCTATGTCGGTCGGCGCACTGATTCTGCTGGTTGCGCTCATCTTCATCCGGAACTTCGCCGGCATCGCGATCGCACTGACGACTGCGGTGGCCGCACAGCTGGTTGTCGTGTTCCTGCCTGCCGAGTGGGTCACGGTGTTCGTCGCGGGATCGGGAACGGCCCTGGCCATCGGGTCGCTCAAGGACCTCATCAAGGTCATCCGCGTCCACACCCGGAAGCGGCACGTCCAGCAGTCCGACGCCTACATTCTCAGCCAGGGCTCGAGCCTGCCCGCAGGAGCATGGCTGACCCTGTTCACACTCGTCATCGGCGCCTGCGCGGTCGCCTCCGGGTACCTGCTCTACTCCTCTCTGTACGCCGGCTGATCCGGTGGCAATTCGTCGGCTGATCCGGCGGCAATTCGTCGGGTCGAGCGCGAATGGCGACCTGAGCGACCAATGAGCGGCCCGCAGCGAATTCAGCGCACCAGAGCTGACGGTCACGAACCGTGATGACGCGGCGTTCGGCCACCCGCGTACTCGGCCCCGATCGTTCGAATGGGAGAATGCCTTCATGAAGATGAGCCCCAAGTTCGCTGCCGTGCTGTTCGATTGTGACGGCGTCCTCGTCGATTCGGAGAAGATCACGAACGAGGTTCTGCGCCAGATGCTCGGCGAACTGGGATGGCACCTGTCGAGCGAGGAGTGCGTCTCCCGCTTCGTCGGACGGATGCTCCGCGACGAGGCGGACGTGATCGAGGCACACACCGGTCACCGCATCGACGAGGACTGGCTGCTGGAGTTCCGCCGCCGACGCAACATCCAGATCGCCGACTCCTTGGAGGCGATCCCCGGCGTCGTCGACGCCGTTCGCACTCTGGACGAGGTCTACCCCGGCCGACTCGCCTGCGCCTCAAGCGCGGACCGCCCCAAGATCACGATGCAGCTGCAGAAGATCGGCCTCTACGACGTATTCGAGGGCAAGATCTTCTCCGGTGTGGAACTCGACCGAGGCAAACCTGCCCCTGACGTCTACCTCGCCGCTGCCGCGGCCCTGGGCGTCGATCCGACGGAATCGGCGGTGATCGAGGATTCGCCTCCCGGTGTCGAGGCGGGTCGGGCGGCCGGTGCCCACGTCTTCGGGTTCTGCCCGGCGTCCCCCGTGCATCAGAGCGCTGAGATGCTGCTCGGCCTCGGCGCCGACGAGACCTTCACCGACATGGCGGAGCTGCCCGGACTGCTCACCACGAGTGATCGGCTCGAGGCACACGAAAGCAGCACCGCACCTTCGCACTGAAGGGACAGCACTGAAGGGGAATCACTGAAGCGGCTCCCTCACCGCACACGAAAGCAGCGCGGTCCCCGCCCCGGGAGGGGCAGGGACCGCGCAGCGATCGTCATCCGAGGAACCACCTCGGCGACGGAGGTCCTGGATTCAGAACCTCAGGGTTTGTCACATTCCTGGATCACTCGCTGGAGATCCTCACGGGTCTTGACCTCGCCGTTCTTGAGCTTCTCGGCGACGACCTGGTGCTGGGCGGCGGTGACGACCGGAACCTCTTCACCGTTGCAGTCGTAGATCTTGCCGTCCCGGATGGTGTCGCCCTCGGCGAGGATGGCCTCGTCGTTGAGCAGGCGCTTGAGGTCCTCGTCCTTGATCACCCGGTTGGTGCCGGCGACGAAGACCGAGCGATCCGAGCGGTCCTTCCCCTTGGCCCCGAGGTGGTTGAAGAGGAGGTTGAGCAGCACGGCCATGATCGCGGCCGAGGAGATGCCGGAGTGCAGGATGATGCCGACCCAGGTCGGGAACGAGTGGTAGAAGTCGGGCTCGACGACGGGGATGATGCCGAAGGCGAGTGACACGGCGACGATGACCATGTTCATGTTGCCTTCGTACTGGACCTTCGCCAGGGTGCGCACGCCTGAGGCGGCGACGGACCCGAAGAGCACGATGCCTGCGCCGCCGAGGACGGGGGAGGGCACTGCCGCGACCAGGCCGCCGACGACCGGCAGGAGGCCGAGGACGACGAGGATGAAGCCGCCGGCGGTGACGACGTAGCGCGATTTCACCCCGGTGATGGCGACAAGACCGACGTTCTGGGCGAATGCCGACTGGGTGAAGGAGTTGAAGATGGGGGCCACGGCGGAGGACAGCATGTCCGCGCGCAGACCGTTCGCGATGCGCTTCTTGTCGACCTTGGTGTCGACGATCTCGCCGACGGCGATGATGTCGGCGGTGGTCTCGGTCATCGTGACGATGATGACGATGAACATCGAGATCACGGCGGCGACGGAGACAGTCGGCCAGCCGAACGCGAAGGGCTCGGGCACGGCGAAGTAGCCGCGGTCGGCGATGTTGGAGAAGTCGGCCCAGCCGAAGATGGCGCAGAAGACGGTGCCGATGACGATCGACAGCAGGATCGACAGGCGCGAGATGACGGCGATGCCGACGCGGCTGAGCAGCAGGACCACGACCAGGGTGCCGACGGCGATGAGGACGTTGCGCAGGCTGCCGAAGTCCTCGGCCTCCCGGTTGCCGCCCATCGCCCAGCCGGCGGCGACCGGCATGAGCGAGAGCCCGATGGTGGTGATCACGGTGCCCGTGACCACGGGCGGGAAGAAGCGGACGATCATCGCGAAGAACGGTGCGACGATCAGTCCCATCAGCGAGGCGACGATGACCGAGCCGAAGATGCCCTGCAGTCCCTCCCCGCCGGCGAGGATGGCCGTCATCGTGGCGACACCGGCGAAGGAGACGCCCTGGACGAGGGGCAGCTGGGACCCGAAGAACGGCACGCCCCAGGACTGGAGGATCGTGGCCAGACCGCCGATGAACAGGCAGGAGGCGATGAGGAGGCTGATGTCCCCGGGGTTCAGACCGGCGGCGGTGCCGATGATGAGCGGGACGGCGATGATGCCACCGTACATGGTGAGCACATGCTGGAAACCGTAGGCGATGAGAGTTCCGAGCGGAAGCTTCTCGTCTTCCGGGCGGCCCTGATTCTTCTTATTCGTGGTTTCCGACTGTTTGGATACCGACATTTTTCTCTCCGTTGAGTTGTTCTTCGTACTGCGGACCTGTAGGCGCCGGCCGGTGGGCCGGTTGCCTGGAACGTCGCGAGTCTGCGAAGCGGTGCTGGTGCGGTGCGTTTCAGTGCGGGCTGGACAGTTTCGGCGTTGAACTTTCCATGATGCGAAAAAAGTTTTCCTTATCGCAATATGCTAGGCGGGATACCCACGACAGCGCAAGTCCGATTCGTGATCTTGACCACGTGAGCGAAACCACGCCGATGTGATTCGAGCGCCCTGTGCGATCACTTCCCGAAGCGGCTCGCGCGGAGGTCAATGTGCCCTGCCTCACATGATAGGATTTCGAGCCGTCGACTCTCGGATCCATTCTAGTTCCGGCGAGCAGAGAACCTCTGGTCCGGGAATCCCGGATCCTCCGGAATCCGAGTCGACCGGCGGAGCAGCAGACGCCGTGAAACCTGAGCTGGTGGCGATCCGCCCCAGCCGGTGTCGCCATTTCCGCGGCCGATGGCGAGTCGGTCGCATCAGCCCATGAGCGAAAGAGGCGACACATGTCCACTGTATGGCTGCGCGATCCCCTGGCCGTCCACCTCGGGCGCGACATCGACCCGGCCCTGGCCGGCCGCGGGATCATCATCGATACCGGCACGGGAACCATCGTCGAACTCGTGGCCACAGGTCAGGAACCCGCAGGCGGCGGTCAGTCGGTCGACGAGACCTTCGACGCCCGGGAGCACGTCATCACCCCGGGCCTGATCAACACGCACCACCACTTCTACCAGACCCTGACCCGCGCCTGGGCCCCGGTCGCCGACAAACCCCTCTTCGGCTGGCTGACCACCCTCTATCCCGTGTGGGCGCGGCTGACCCCGAAGGCCCTCGAACTCGCCACCACCGTCGCGATGGCCGAGCTGCTCGAGTCCGGCTGCACGACCGCCGCCGATCACCACTACCTGTTCCCCACCGGTATGGACGAGGCGATCGACGTCCAGGCCGGCGTCGTCCGTCGGCTGGGAATGCGCGCCCTGCTCACCCGCGGCTCGATGTCCCTGGGAGAGAAGGACGGAGGTCTGCCGCCGCAGCGCACGGTCCAGGACGCCGAGGTGATCCTGGCGGATTCGCGCCGACTCGTCGAGGCGTATCACGAACGTGGGGCGGGTGCGCAGGTGCAGATCGGCTTGGCCCCGTGCTCTCCGTTCACCGTCACCACCGACCTCATGCGCGAGAGCGCGGCGCTGGCCGAGGAGCTCGACGTCCGCCTCCACACCCACCTCGCAGAGACCCTCGACGAGGAGGAGTTCTGCAGGGAGCGGTTCGGGCTGCGCACCGTCGACTACCTCGAATCCGTCGGCTGGCTGAGCGACCGGGCATGGCTGGCCCACGGCATCCACTTCGACACCGAGGAGATCGCCCGCCTCGGCGCCGCCGGGGTGTCCGTGGCGCACTGCCCGACCTCGAACATGCGACTGGCCTCGGGAATCGCCCGCGCGGTCGAACTCGAGGACGCCGGCGTCACCGTCGGGCTCGGCGTCGACGGCTCCGCCTCGAACGACGCCTCCAATCTCATCCGGGAGGTCCGGCAGGCGCTCTACCTCCAGCGTCTGCGCTACGGTTCCGAAGAGGTCACCTGTGCCCGTGCCCTCGATTGGGCCACCCGTGGGTCGGCGGCCGCGCTCGGCAGGGACGACATCGGCCGCATCGAGGTCGGCAGGCAGGCGGATCTGGCGCTGTTCCGCCTCGACGGCCTCGCGTTCTCCGGCTCCCACGACCCGATCCCGGCCCTCGTCCTGTGCGGAGCGGAGAAGGCGGATCGGGTGATGGTCAACGGTTCCTGGCGCGTCGTCGACGGCGGAGTCGTCGGCCTCGACAAGGAGGCGCTCATCGCCGCCCACCACGAGGAGGCGCGCCGGCTCGTCGGCGGGTGAGAACGGCGACGCATCGGCCACGGAGCTGCGGGGTGGCATGGCCAGAACGCGGAGCGTAGGCTCGCCGGCACGGGACCCGTTCGCGGTCGTTCGATCGGCTGGGCCGGCAGGGCGGGCATGACACGGAAGGTGGATGCTCATGTCATTCGACGGAAAGGTCGCACTCGTCACCGGTGGCGGTTCGGGGCTCGGAGAGGCGATCGCCAAGGACCTGGCAGCCCACGACGTGAAGGTCGTGATCAGCGACATCAACCTCGAGGGAGCCCAGCGGGTCGTCGACGAGATCGAATCCGCGGGCGGAACCGCCGCGGCCATCCAGGGCAACACGGCGGACAAGTCCGACGCGGAGAAGACCGTCCGGTTCGCGGTGGAGACCTTCGGCGGCCTCCACTATGCGGTCAACAACGCCGGAATCGGCGGAGCCCAGATGCCGGTGGGCGAGACGGACCTCGAGGACTGGGACCGGGTCATCTCGGTCAACCTCAACGGCGTCCTCTACGGGATGCGGTACCAGATCCCCGAGATGCTGCGCCACGGCGGACAGAACTGCGCGATCGTCAACATGGCCTCCGTCCACGGCGCCGTCGCGGCACCGAACAACGGCGCGTACACCGCGGCCAAGCACGGAGTCGTCGGGATCACGAAGAACGCGGCCGCCGAGTACGGCGGCGAGGGCCTGCGCGTCAACGCCATCGGGCCCGGCTACATCTCCACGCCCCTGCTCGAGAAGAGCCTCGGCGAGGAGGCGATCAACCTGCTCGCATCGAAGCATGTCCTCGGTCGGCTGGGCCGCGCCGAGGAGGTCGCACCGCTGGTGACATTCCTGCTCTCGGACAAGGCGTCCTTCATGACCGGCGGCTACTACCTCGTCGACGGCGGCTTCACCGCAGTGTGAGTGCGGTGTCGCCCGGCGGATGATTCGCCGAGTGACCGCGGTGTCGCCCGGCGACTGATTCGCCGAGTGACGATGGCACTGCCGCCCGCGGTCAGTGCGCTTCCCGGGTCCGGACGATGGGCTGCTGGAGTTCGATGACCCAGCCGGCCTGGTCGGCGGGATCGTCCGAGCCGTCGCCGGTCTCGAGGTACACCTCCCGGCACGGTCCGCTCAGCTCGAAGCCCTGATCGCTGCACCACTGGGTGAGATGCTGCCAGCCGGCGGTGATCTGGCTGGTCGGACCCTCGTGCACGACCGTGGCCGCGGTGCAGGCGGGCAGGGTCGTCACCGACAGTCCGGCGCATTCGGGCCGCGACTGCAGCTGTTCGGGTTCGGAGCAGCGATAGCCGCAGGTCACCGCAGTGCCGCCGTGACCGTCGTCCGTGTAGAGCCCGACACCGGTGCTCGGTTCACCGTCCGCGGCGACGATCTGCTGGGCGGCGTCGCGGAAGAGCGGCCCGATCTGCGAGCTGTCGAACGGCGGCTCCCCGAGGACGATGGTGCTGCCCAGAATCCGTTCGGCGGGCAGGTTCTTGACGATGCAGTCGAGATGTTCCATGGACTTCTTCCTTTCGATCAGGGCCAGTCGGAACTCGACGTCGGCCAGCTTCGCTGCGATGTCCTCTCTGTCGGCTCGCAGCTGGTGACGACGGAGCCGGAGCATCTCGGCCAACTGGTCGGTGTCGAGATCGGAATCGAGCATCTCTGCCAGCTTCCGGAGCGGGATCCCCAGCGCATTCAGCGCCATGATCCTGTTCAGCCGCGACAGCTGGCTCACCGAGTAGCTGCGGCGTCCGGTGAAGCGATCGACATCATCGGGCAGCAGCAGGCCCAGGGACTCGTAGTGTCTGAGCATGCGGACAGAGACCTGCCCGAGCCGGGCGAAATCGCCGATCCTCATGATGCGTCCTCTCCGTCGTCACCACCAGTGAGCCACCTGCCACAGTGTCAGGTTCAAGCGTATTTCGCCCACGGATGCCGAACTGCCGCATTCGCGGGGACACGGGGCGGCCTGCGTCGTCGGTTTCGCAGGGCAGCAGGGGGAGGCGGGTGAGCAGGGCAGCAGGGGCAGTCGGCCGAACGGCATCGCTCCTAATGGGCCTGCTGTTCGAGGAATCCGCGCAGGAGCTCCTCCGTGCCGGCGGCATGCTGAGCGGCGAGCGCCTCGGCGGTCTGCGCATCCCCGGCCAGGATCGCCTCCATCAGCAGATGGTGCTGGGCGCAGGCGTGGGTGATGTTCGTGTGGATGAACGGGATCTGGTCGAGGTAGGCATTCACCCGGTCGCGCGTCGCGGCCGCGGCCTGAACGAGTGACGGGATCCCGGTGAGTTCCGCGATGCAGAGGTGGAAGCGGGAGTCGAGCGCCCGGAAGTGCTCGGCCCCGGTGCTGTCCCGCTCGGCGGCACAGGCCTCCTCCGCCGCGCGGAGTCGAGAGCGTTCGTCCCCGCTGAGGGTGCGCTCCGCCGTGATCCGAGCCGCTGCGCATTCGAGGATCCGCCGGAAGGCCAGGGCGTCGGCGAGCTCGGCGGGATCGACGCCGGCGCCGGTCTCGGCGGAGGGGAGGGCGGTGACGAAGGCACCGCCGTAGCGCCCGCGCCTGACCTCGATGATGCCCGCATTGTGGAGCTCTCCCAGCGCCTGTCGCAGCGTGGCGCGGGAGACGCCGAGGTCGGCGGCGAGTTCTCGTTCGGCCGGCAGCTTGTCCCCGACGAGGTACTGGCCGA
>JAPSIC010000023.1:7683-28959 GCA_031179165.1 Brevibacterium sp. | reverse complement strand
AGCACATCCGCGCGCCGACCGTCGTCGACGTGGAATCGCAAGGCGAGACCGAGCACGTCCGGCAGTTTGTCGGGCAGCCCGACTCCTCGGGACAGCCGCGCGGTCACCTCGAGCGGCTTTCCCCGGACGTCATCGATCCAGCCGATGCCTGACGGCGCCGCATCACGAATCCAGGTGGCATGCCCCGTCAGCACCAGCCCGCGTGGATGGATGGGGCGCGGATAACGGATGCGCCGGAGCAGAGAGAAGAAGCCGCCCAGCGCGGTTCCGGCCACCTCTACAGGTCGAGCGAACATGCAGCCATTATCCCAGCCGAGCGGCGCCGAGATAAGCCCCCCCTCATGGCGGCCTCACACGTTGAACCTGAACTCCACCAAGTCGCCGTCGGCCATGACGTAGTCCTTGCCTTCCATCCGGACCTTGCCCGCGGCCTTGGCCTCGGCCATCGAGCCGTACTGGTCGAGGTCGGAGAAGGACACCACTTCGGCCTTGATGAAGCCCTTCTGGAAGTCGGTGTGAATGACACCGGCCGCCTCGGGCGCAGTCGCGCCCTTGGGGATCGTCCACGCGCGGGATTCCTTCGGACCGGCCGTGAGGTAGGTCTGCAGGCCGAGGGTGTCGAACCCGACCCGGGCCAGCTGGTCGAGACCGGCCTCGTCCTGACCGGTCGATTCAAGCATCTCCCGAGCCTCCTCCTCGTCGAGCTCGGCGAGCTCGGACTCGAACTTCGCGTCGAGGAAGATCGCTTCGACGGGAGCGACCAGCTCCCGCATCTCCGCCTTCTTGTCGTCGTCGGCCAGGACCTCGTCGTCGACGTTGAACACGTAGAGGAACGGCTTGACGGTCATCAGCTGCAGTTCGCGCAGCAGGCTGACATCGAATCTGTCCGCCTGCATCGCCTGGTAGAGGGTCTTCCCACTCTCGAGCACGGCGACGGCGGCGTCGATCGCCGCGAGCTGCTCGGCGGGAGCGCGCTTGATCCGCACGTCCTTCTCGATGCGCGGGCGAGCCTTCTCCAGAGTCTGCAGGTCCGCGAGGATGAGCTCGGTGTTGATCGTGTCGATGTCATCGGCCGGGTTGATCTTGCCCTCGACGTGGATCACGTCGTCGTCGACGAAGCCACGGATGACCTGGCAGATGGCGTCGGCCTCGCGGATGTTGGCGAGGAACTGGTTGCCCAGCCCCTCCCCCTCGGATGCACCGCGGACGATTCCCGCGATGTCGACGAAGTCGACGGTGGCGTTGATGATCCGCTCCGAACCGAAGATCTCCGCCAAGCGATTGAGCCGCCTGTCCGGCAGCGGAACCACGCCGACATTGGGTTCGATGGTGGCGAACGGATAGTTCGCCGCGAGAACTTGATTCTTGGTCAGTGCATTAAACATGGTCGACTTGCCGACATTGGGCAGTCCCACGATTCCGATAGTTAGAGCCACGGTAGGCAAGTCTATCCCGGCGCCGAGGCGCGGGTCGAAATCTCTACGTCAGTGGCGTCTGCCACTGTGGAGTTATGAATGCTTTCCCCGCCTCAGGTGTCATCGTGGCCTTCGTCCTGGCGATCCTCCTCAGTGCCGCGCTCGGGTTCCTGCTCGGCCGTGCCCTGACCAGATCCCATTACCTTGAGCGGCTGACGAGGGCCGAGACCAAGTCCCAGCTCCTGGCCGATCGAACGGAGGATCTGGAGGCCGACGCCCAGATGGCGGGTGAGATCACCGCCGCGATCGGGCCCCTGGCCGCCAGCGTCAAGCACCTTCATGAGAACCTGCAGGCGCAGGACCGGGCTCAGATCGAACAGATCACCCGGCTCAACGCTCAGATCAATCACCTCACTCAGCAGAACCTCCGTCTGCAGGAATCGACAGGTTCCTTGGCCAATGCTCTGAATTCGACCACTCAGCGCGGCGACTGGGGCGAGGTCCAGCTCAAGCGCATCGTCGAATACGCCGGCCTGCTCCCGCACGTCGACTTCGACATCCAGGTCAGCACGACTCGCGACGGCGTCCGGCACCGTCCCGACATGATCGTCCACCTCCCCGGAGGCGGCACCATCGTCATCGACGCCAAGACTCCACTGTCCGCTCGGATGACCGACTCCGATGCGACGAGCGAGGACCATGCCAGGGCGCTGCTCCGCCACGTCGACGCCCTCGCCTCGAAGGAATACTGGAAGTCGTTCGACACCGCGCCGGACTTCGTCGTCTGCTTCGTTCCCACCGACGGGCTGCTCTCCGCAGCCGCGGCGACGTACCCGAAGATGATCGACCATGCCCTGGGCAAGAGCGTCGTGCTCGCGTCTCCCGCCACGCTCCTGGTGCTGCTCAAGACCGTCGCGCTCAACTGGCGTCAGGCAGACATGAGCACGTCGGCGGCACAGGTGCTCAAACTCGGCACGGAACTCTACGAACGCATCGGCACGCTGGTCACCCATGTCAGCCGGATGGGAGCCAGCCTCGATCGCTCCGTCGAGGACTACAACCGGTTCGTCTCATCGCTGGAATCACGGTTCCTCGTCACTGCCCGGAAGTTCCCGTCGACAGGGATCGTCGAGGCCGAACTCGACACCGTCGCCGAGCTCGATTCGCGCAGCCGCGGCCTCAGCGCCGAGGAGCTCTCGAAACCTCGCTTCCCCTCGTTCGACCGCACCGAGGAGGGAGAGCGAGGCACGGCGTGATGGTCCGCGCCGAACCGAGGTAGGAAGTACATCACTCCCGTGCGCGGTGGCGCGTCAGGCTGATTCGCCCTCGTCTGCGTTCTGGTCCTGGAGATGCTTCTCGAGCACGTCGGCCACCAGGGTCAGGGAGCGGTCCTCGGTCTGAGCCAGGATGTCGATCGGCTCGCCCTCGAAATGGTGGATCTCGGAGCAGATCTCGTCACCGACCAGCACGGCGATCCAGGTCGTGCCCGGCTCCTGGCCTTCCTGACTCCCGGGCCCGCCGGCGCCGGAGGCGGCGATGGCGATATCGGCTCCCATGATCCGAGCCACCGTTCGCGCCATCGTCTCAACGGCCACCTGCGAGATGACCGGACCGGCCGGGACCTCGAGCAGGGTGTGCTTGACCTCGCTCGAATATGCCACGACTCCGCCCGCGAACCACGAGCCGGAATCGGGGGCGGCCGCAAGCTGGTTGGCGATCTTCCCGCCGGTCAGAGACTCGGCCACCGCCACCCGCAGTTCGGTCTTCATGCACAGCTCGGACAGCCGAGCGGCGATCTCCGCGGCTCGTTCTTCATGCTTCTCTGAATAGTCGGTCACCCTGCGAATTGTACTCCGCAGGGGCCTCCGCGCGGCGGTGGGATTGAAAGGCTCCTTGCGGCCTCACCTGGTCACGTCGTCGGCGTCGATGTCTTCGCGCAGGCCTCGCCAGACAGGATGACGCAGTCGGCCTCCTCCTGTCATGCCCCCGAACTGGACCTCCCCGACCACGACCGGTCGCACCCAATGCGCATCACGCGCCTCGGCGGCGGGCACGGTCAGCGGCGGTGTCTTCCGGGTCAGGCGCTCCAGCTTCTTGCGCAGCGACCGCAGCTGCCGTTCGTCGAATCCCGTGCCGACACGACCCAGATAGCCGAGCCCATCCTCGCCGTGCGCGGCCACCAGCAATGAGGCGAACGTGTTCGACCGCTCCCCATTGCCGGTTCTCCAGCCGACGATGATCACATCGCGGGTGGTCGCGTGCTTGAGCTTGAGCCAGGTGCGGGTCCGACGGCCGGGCAGGTAGACGCTGTCGATCTTCTTCGCCATGACTCCTTCGAGCCCCAGCTCCCGGCTCGCATCCATCGCCTCGTCGACGGTTCCTTCGAATGCCATCGGGACGTGGATGTTCTCCCCATCGGAGACGATGTCGCGCAGACGCTCGCGTCGCTCCCGGTAAGGGGTTCGCAGCAGCGAGTCCCCATCGGCCCGGAGCACGTCGAACGCCATCAGGTGCACGGGCGTGCGGTGGCGTTCCCGCTCGACGTCGCGCGCGTCAGTCAACCCCATGCGACGCTGCAGCCTGCTGAAATCGGGGCGGCTGCCAGCACCCAGTGCGACGATCTCACCGTCGATGACGCAGTCGACCTTCGCCCGGACGGCCAGTTCGGCCAGCTCGGGGTAGGCATCCGTCAGATCGTGTCCGTTGCGACTGGTCAGAGCGACCGCTCCAGGGCAATCCCCGGTGGCGGCGCGGACCGTGGCGATCGCCCGGATCCCGTCCCACTTCATCTCGAACGCCCAGTCGTCGACATCGCGCCCGACGATCGCGATCTGGCCGATGCTGGCCAGCATCGGGGAGATGTCCGCGGCCTCGATGTCCGCGGCTTCGGCGTCCTCGGACTCGGTGTCCGCGGCCTCGAGGTTCTCGGTGGGCTCCTCGCCGGGTTGCTCGCCTGTGGGGGTGTCCCCAGACTCCTCGTTGTCCGGGGTCTCCCCCGCATCTTCGTCCGCGCCCGGCGAGTCCTTCGTCAGGTGGATCATCCAGTTCTTCTCGGGCTCCTTGTTGGGCCCGTGCTCACCCGTGTTGAACAGTGCGAACTTCCGTACTCCGCCCAGTCCGCCGTCCCGGCGTCCGTGCAGGGTGGCGATGACCTCCTTGCCCTCTCGCCACTTCTCCAGCTCGTACGTTCCAGAATCCCAGATCGTCACCTCTCCGGCACCATACTCACCCTTGGGGATCGTGCCTTCGAAGGTGCCGTACTCGAGCGGGTGGTCCTCAGTCTGGACGGCGAGGTGGTTGCGCCCGGGATCCGTCGGCGGCCCCTTCGGCAGCGCCCACGAGACCAGCACCCCGTCGTGTTCGAGTCGGAAGTCCCAGTGCAGGCGCCGGGCATGGTGCTCCTGGATGACGAAAGACAGCTCGTCCCCGCTCGTCCCCTGCGTGTCCGGGATCGGTTCGCTCGTCCGCTTCGGATCACGCTTCGACCGATAGATGTCCAGACGGTCACGGGGAGCCTCGACGGTTCCCGTGTCCTCTGCCCCGGCGGATTCCGACAGCGGCTCGAGCAGGTCGCCGAATTCGTCGATCCGCTCGAGCACCTCCTCGAAGCGCAGATGCTCGACGCTGCCGGGGTCGTCGAACTCGTCCCACGAGCGCGGAGCGGCAACGGTCGGGGTGAACCGCCCGCGCAGTGAGTAGGGGGCGACGGTGGTCTTCGCCGCCGAGTTCTGCGACCAGTCGATGAGCACCTTGTTCTCACGCAGCGTCTTCTTCATCGCGGAGACGACGAGGTCCTTGTGATCGGCCTCCAGGCTGCGCGCCAGCTCGTGGGCGACATCCGAGATCTGCTGACAGCTCGCGGAACCGTCGAGCGGGGCGTAGAGGTGGATCCCCTTCGAGCCGCTCGTCAGCGGGTAGGACTCCAGGCCCATACCCTCAAGCAGCTCCCTGACCAGCTGCGCCACCTCGATGCAGTCGGGCAGCTCGCGCCCCGGCCCCGGATCGAGGTCGAGCACCATCCGATCGGGATGCCGATCCTCGGAGTCGATCGTGCCCGGATCGGAGGCTCCCCGGCCGACCCGCCACTGCGGGACGTGGACCTCCAACGATGCCATCTGCGCCAGGTAGGTCAGTGTCGCTCGATCCTGCACCAGGGGGTATCTCTTCGATCCCGCCGAATGGCGGATGGAGCGGGAGGCGATCCAGGAGGGCGCCGAATCGGGCAGGTCCTTCTCGAAGAACACGTTCCCCGGTTTGTCGGGAGTGCCGACACCGTCCACCCAGCGCTTGCGCGTGGCGATGCGGCCGCGCGCGTGCCTGATCAGGTGCGGAGCGATGCGGGCGTAGTAGTCGAGCACCTCGCCCTTCGTCGTTCCTGTCTCCGGGTAATAGACCTTGTCGAGATTCGTCAGCGTCAGCCGATGCCCGTCGACGGAGATCTTCTGCTCATCACGTGGCACGTCACACCTCCTGTGCCCAGCACGTTACCCGACTTCTCCGCGTCGGAGCGGACATGTTCGCTGAGTCGTCGAGAGGGTTGGCAAACACCTGGGCGTGGGCTTCAATGGAACGATGAGAGCCATCTGGACCGGATCCATCGCATTCGGGCTCGTCAACGTGCCCGTCAAACTGTACTCGGCCACCGAGGACCATGATGTCGACATGCATCAGGTCCACGAGAAGGACGGCGGCCGCATCCGCTACCAGCGGCGCTGTGAGGAGTGCGGGAAGACCGTCGAGTACGACGACATCGTCAAAGCCTATGACGACGGCGACCATCGTGTGATCATCACCAAGGAGGACCTCGAAGCCCTGCCGTCGGACAAGAGCGACGACATCGACGTGCTCCAGTTCGTGCCCAACGACCAGATCGACCCGATCATGTTGGAGAAGTCCTACTTCCTCGAGCCCACGTCGAAGACCCCCAAGGCCTACCTTCTGCTCCGACAGACCCTCGAGGACACCGAACGGACAGCCATCGTCAAGATCACCCTCCGCACTCGGACGCGCTTGGCGATCCTGCGGGTCTGCGGCAAGGTCCTGATGATCCAGACCCTGCGCTGGGCGGATGAGATCAGAGACGTCGACTTCAAGGGAGTCAACTCTCGAGCGAAGATCTCCGACAAGGAGCTGAAGATGTCGGCCAAGCTCGTTGAGTCCTATTCCGAGGACTTCACCCCGGAGGAGTTCACCGACGACTATCAGGTCGAGCTGCGCAAGCTCATCGATGCCAAGATCGAGAAGGGCGAGACCCTCGACCTCGAGGAGACCTTCGCCGACGAGGCGGATGAGGACGAGGACACCGGCGGCGACGTGGTCGACCTGATGGAGGCGCTGCGCAAGTCGGTGGACCGGACCCGGTCGGCGAAGAAGTCGGGCAAGTCCGACTCGAAGAAGGAGTCGAAGGCGAAGCGCACCGGCTGACTCCTGCTCGCCGGCTGACTCCTGCTCACCGGTTGACTCCTGCTCGCCGACCGACTCCCGCATGTTCGGGTGCGAGAACTGCCGGGTGCGAGAACTGTGTGATTCACGGGCCGCTGTTTACATCGGTGGGCGGTGATGCAAATCTGGTGCCGTCCAGTCAGTTGTCCGCGAGGTTCGAACGGCTTCGCGACGCGAGAGACGAGGAGTGCGAACATGAAACTCGACGAACTGCGCCCGGTCTTCGACGCCCAGGGTCCTTTCGCGACGATCTATCTCGAAGGTCGCACCGCATCCGCCGATGCCGGCCAGCAGCTGCACCTGCGATGGGAGGAGCTGCGCGAGGGCCTGGCGGGCAAGGGCGCCGACGAGGGGGTGCTGTCCTCCGTCGAGACCGCCCTCCTCGGCGAGGCCGAGACCGAGGTGCATTCGGCAGGCCGGATCATCGTCGCCAATGCGTCGGGAATCCTGCTCGATGAGCACTGGGATGCCGCCCTGGGCACCGGCGACGCCGCATATCTCGGCGATGTCCCCGAGCTGGGGACGTACCTGCGTGAGAAGTCTCGTCTGGTCGACGTGGTGCTCGTCGTCGCCGATCAGAAGGGCGCCCTCATCCGCAACCTGACAATCGGCGAGGACCACGTGACCTCCCAGACCGAGGAGACGCAGGTCACCGGTGATGAGGAGGAGAACATCCACAAACCACGCGGGCAGGGTTTCTCCCACAACCAGATCCGGCGCCATGCCGATGAGCTGATCAAGGAGAACGCCCGGGATGTCGCCGATTTCGTCGACGACATCGTCACCAAGCGCTCTCCGGACGCCGTTGTCATCGCCGGGGAGGTGCAGGGCAGGACCGCGGTGAAGGCCCAGTTCTCGGCCCCGGTCAACGACCTCCTCCATGAGGTCTCCGAGGGCGGAATCGTCGATGAGGCGGCGGAGGAGGCCCTCGACGACGCGCTCAAGTCACTCGCCGCCGAGATCAGCCGCCAACGGATGAAGGACGCCGAAGAGAGTCTGTCGCGCGGACTCGCGCACGCTCAGGCGGTCGAAGGACGCTCAGAGGTGGCGAAGGCCGTCGAGCGCGGAGCCGTCGACACCCTGCTGCTCAGCCGTAACACGGTTCCTCAGGAGGAGGGACGACTCGTCGCCGACGCGGTCCGCTCCTCGGCCGAGGTCCGACTCATCGACGCCGATATCAGCGACGGAGTCGCCGCCACCCTGAGGTTCGACGCCGCGGCCGCGCTCGCCGACTAGGACGGGTCAGACCACGACGGGCACCGGCCCGGCACCGCCGACCGGAGGCCGAAGCCCGGTGGAGCCGATCAGATGATCCTGTGATCCCGATCGGCGCCATCGGGCTTGTTCGCCGTCTTCTTGCCCGCGGCCTTGAGGTCCTTGCGCAGCTCCCTCGGCAGCGAGAACATCAGATCCTCCTCGGCGGTGACGACTTCTTCCACCGAGGTGAACCCGTAGTCGCCGAGCAGCGAGAGCAGATCCTGCACCAGAGGCTCGGGAACGCTGGCACCGGAGGTGACGCCGACGGTGGCGACATCGTGGAACCAGGACTCATCGACCTCGCGCGCGAAGTCGATGCGGTGGGCCGCCTTGGCTCCGTGCTCGAGCGCGACCTCGACCAGACGCACCGAGTTCGACGAGTTGGCGGAGCCGACGACGAGCACCAGGTCCGCCTCGGGGGCGATCTTCTTCACCGCCACCTGGCGGTTCTGCGTGGCGTAGCAGATGTCATCGCTCGGCGGATCCTGCAGGTGCGGGAATCTCTCACGCAGGATATTCACCGTCTCCATGGTCTCGTCGACGCTGAGCGTCGTCTGCGAGATCCAGACCAGGCTCTCACTCGGGTCGACCTCGACCGTGCGGGCTTCGTCCGGGTTCTGGATCAGCGTGATGTGCTCGGGCGCCTCGCCCATCGTGCCTTCGACCTCTTCGTGACCGGCGTGGCCGACCAGGAGGATCCGGTACCCGTCGCGGGCGAAGCGCACTGCCTCACGGTGGACCTTCGTGACCAGGGGGCATGTGGCGTCGATCGTCGACAGCTCACGTTCGGCCGCCTCGGCGTGCACCGCCGGGGACACCCCGTGGGCGGAGAACACGACACGGGCGCCCTCCGGGACCTCGTCGGTCTCGTTGACGAACACCGCGCCCCGCTCCGACAGGGTCTCGACGACATGCCGGTTGTGGACGATCTCCTTGCGCACGTAGATCGGCGCCCCGTAGTGCTCGAGGGCGCGTTCGACGGCGATCACCGCGCGGTCGACACCGGCACAGTAGCCTCGCGGTGCGGCGAGGAGAACTCTCTGCTCGGCGCCCTGCGGCCTCCGGATGTCCTCGGGGCTCAGACGCTGGCGCGGAATCGTTGGCATTGGCACAGATACGGCAGTCACGCCCTCAAGTCTAGGTCCCGGAGCTGAGCGGCGGCTAGAAAGGTGAACCATTCCACAGTGCACGAGCATGTCCATGCCGTTCGTTAGGCTAGGGGCAGGACAAGGAGGAATCGCATGGCCCAACGCATCTCCGGCACTCCCGGGACCCTCGGCGAATCGATCGCGCCGAAGGAACTGGCCGCCACCGCAGCCGAGACCACTCCCGAGAACCCCTGGCCCCTGAGCCTGCTGTCGCAGAAGATGAAGTCCTACATCGACCGGATGTCGAGCGTGTGGATCGAAGGACAGGTCGTCGAGCTCAATCACCGGGGAAAGGCCAGCTACCTCACCCTGCGCGACACGGATGTCGAGATGTCCCTGCCCGTCCAGATCTGGAAGAACGTGCTCGATCGCACGGGCGCTCCGCTGGCCGAGGGCAGCCATGTCGTCGCCAACCTCAAGGCCGACTTCTGGACGAAGACCGGGCGTCTGACGATGCGCGCCAACGACATCCGAGCCGTCGGGCTCGGCGAGCTGCTCGCCCGGCTGGAGCGCCTCAAGAAGCAGCTGGCCGCCGAGGGGCTCTTCGATCCTGGCCGGAAGCGGCGGCTGCCGTTCCTGCCCAACCGGATCGGGCTCATCACCGGACGTGACTCGGATGCCCAGAAGGACGTGGTGCGCAATGTGCACCTGCGCTGGCCCGCCGCCGAATTCGAGATCCGCAACTGCGCCGTCCAGGGACCCGACGCGGTGCCCGGCGTGATGAAGAACCTGGCCGAACTCGACGCCGACCCCGACATCGACGTCATCGTCATCGCCCGCGGCGGTGGCAGCATGGAAGACCTCCTGCCGTTCTCGAACGAGGCCCTGGTTCGAGCCGTGTCGAACGCACACACCCCCATCGTCTCGGCGATCGGACACGAAGCCGATCGACCGATCTTCGACGAAGTCGCCGATCTGCGTGCCTCCACCCCCACCGACGCGGCCAAGCGCATCGTCCCAGACGTGGCAGAGGAGACGATGAACCTGCTGCGCGTCCGCGCCGAACTCGATGCGGCGGTCAACCGCATCATCGACCGGGAACAGGAGATGCTCACCGCTGTGCGTTCGCGCCCCGTCCTGGCCGAACCCCAGACCATGGTGGCCGCCCGCGAGGACGAGCTGGTGATGATCCGCCGACGCAGCCTGCAGGCCGCGACCGGCCTCGTCCTCCACGGTGAGAAGGAGATCAGCTACCTGCGCTCCCAAGCCCGATCACTGTCTCCGCTGCGCACGCTCGAACGCGGCTACGCGGTGGTCCAGGACGACGACGGGCATGCGATCAGGGACGCCATCGAGGTGAGCGTCGGCAGCACCGTGCACGTGCGGGTCGCCCGCGGACGCTTCGACGCCGAGGTGAGCGCCACGGGGACGACGTGAGAGAGCTGAACCGACGCATTCCCGCGATCACCCGCAGCCAGCGCGGACACCGCCCCGACTGCCGACATCGACCGAGATCATGACAGCCATCGACCAGCATCCGACCGGAGGAAGACAATGACCGAACAGGCCGCCCAGGCAGACATCGGCACGCTCAGCTATGAGCAGGCGCGCGAGGAGCTGGTGACCATCGTCAAACGGCTCGAGACCGGCAACCTGCCGCTCGAGGAGTCCCTGGCTCTGTGGGAACGGGGCGAGGCGCTGGCCGACCGGTGCCAGGCCTGGCTCAATGGCGCCCGTGAGCGCCTCGACAGGGCACGCGCCGAATCCGCCGACGACGAGGAGTGAGGCTCAGTTCACCCGCGAGGAGTGGGGGCTCAGTCCAGCTGTGCGGCGACCTGCCGGGCGAAGTGGTCGAGGGTCTCGGGGGTCGCGGTCGCGGTGATGATGACGTACACGTCGCCCTGCAACGTCACCCAGTGCTCTCGGGCGTCGTCGGAGCGATAGACCTGGAACTGTCTGCCACCGACAGTCGCGGTCTCGGCGGGGACGGCGTCACCCACCTGGTTCTCCGCCCACTTCTCAGAGGCCGCCGCCTGTTCGATGCTCACCCACTGGCGCTCGTCGCCGATGAAAGACATGTACCAGGATGTGTACTCGGACTCGCCGACCCGGCCCAGGCTCGCCTCGTTCGACTTCCACCCCTCGGGGATCTGCGGGACGACGAGCGTGAAGTCGGCGTTCGACTGCGCCTGCTCGGCGATCTCCTGGTAGTCGACGACCCGTTCGGCATCGACCTCGGGCTGAGGCGCCAGGAGCAGTGCCCCGCCGACGACAGCGAAGCAGGCGAGGATCGCGATCAGCATGTTCACCCAGTTCGAGTTCTTCCGCAGAACTCGCATCTCCTCCCGGGAACCGGGAAGGATTGCGTCGGATTCGGGCTGCACTTGAGCATTCACGCTCTCAATTGTCCTCTCGCCTCTCGACTGGGCCAAATCTCCACCGGCCGCTCCGACCGGTGCCGTGTGCGGAAGTCGCGCGTGAGGGTGGCACAATTGGAGTCATGAGTGACTCACAAGAATCTGTTGACGCCAAATCTCATCATGACCGGGGCCGCGTGGATGCTGCCGCTCCCCCGGTCGCAGTGACCGATTCGTGGTCGCAGCAGGCCCGGGTCGGCGCCGATGCCCCCGACAGGAACCTGGCCCTGGAACTCGTCCGAGTCACCGAAGCGGCCGCCATCGCCGCCGCCCCCTGGGTCGGTCGCGGCGACAAGAACGCCGCCGACGGGGCGGCCGTGGCCGCGATGCGCAACGTCATCTCCTCCGTCCGGATGGCCGGCACCGTCG
Source organism: Brevibacterium sp. (assembly GCA_031179165.1). Taxonomy (GTDB): domain Bacteria; phylum Actinomycetota; class Actinomycetes; order Actinomycetales; family Brevibacteriaceae; genus Brevibacterium. The sequence continues at coordinate 16,971 of JAPSIC010000023.1, read as the reverse complement.
TCATCGGCGAGGGCGAGAAGGATGAGGCACCCATGCTCTACAACGGTGAGCAGGTCGGCGACGGGGAAGGGCCCCATTGCGATGTCGCGGTCGATCCGATCGACGGCACCCGCCTCACCGCCCTCGGGATGCCCAACGCGATCTCCGTCATGGCCGTCACCGAGGACGGCGCCATGTACGATCCCTCGGCCGTCTTCTACATGGAGAAGCTCGTCACCGGGCCCGCCGCGGCCGACGCCGTCGACCTGCGCCTGCCGATCGCGGAGAACATCCGCCGCGTCGCCAAGGCCAAGGGCAACTCCGATCCCGCCTCCGTGACGATCATGATCCTCGATCGCCCGCGCCACCAGAAGATGATCGACGAGATCCGCGCCGCCGGCGCCCGCATCCGACTCATCACCGACGGTGACGTCGCCGGTGCGATCGCCGCCTGCCGTCCGGACACCGGAGTCGACATGCTCATGGGCATCGGCGGCACGCCTGAGGGCATCATCACCGCCTGTGCCATCAAGTCTCTGGGCGGAGTCATCCAGGGCCGCCTGTGGCCGCAGGACGACACCGAGCGCGAAGCCGCGGCCAGCGCCGGCCTCGACGTCGACCAGGTGCTCAACACCGACGACCTCGTCACCGGCGACAACTGCTACTTCGTGGCCACCGGCATCACCAACGGCGATCTGCTCCACGGTGTGAAGTTCCAGGGCGGACACGTCACCACGCACTCCCTGGTCATGCGGTCGAAGTCGGGCACCGTGCGGTCGGTCTTCGCCGAGCACCAGGCCGCCAAGACGCATTCCTACGTCGAAGCCGCCGAGGAGGCGGCCCGCCGCGGTCTCGTCTGACCGCGGCCTGCGCTGAACCGGCGCAGCGATCACCACAGCATTCACCCCGCACGTCTATCGGAAGAAGGTGCCTGCATGCCGCACAAGGCCTGGGAACGGCTGATGGCCGGCAATCAGCGCTTCGTCGCTGATCAACCCCTGCATCCCAATCAGGACACGGCCCGCCGAGAAGCGCTGTCGCAGAGTCAGACGCCGTTCGTGACCCTGTTCGGCTGCTCCGACTCCCGCGTGGCCGCGGAGATGATCTTCGACGTCGGCCTCGGCGACATGTTCGTCGTCCGCAACGCCGGTCAGGTCATCGACCCCGTGACCCTCGGCTCGTTGGAGTACGGCGTCGAGGTCCTCGGCACGCCCATGCTCGTCGTGCTCGGCCATGACAGCTGCGGAGCCGTGACCGCGGCGGTGAATTCCTACGACTCCGGCGAGACACCTCCGGGATTCATCTCCGACGTCGTCGCCCGCATCCTGCCCACCGTGGCCCGGGCCCGCCGCAACGGTCGCCAGACGATCAACGAGACAGTCGTGCAGAACACGATCGATGTCACCGACAAGATCATGCAGCTGTCCTCGATCATCTCCCGCGCGGTCGACGAGGGCCGGCTCATCATCGTCGGCCTGACCTATCAGCTCCACGACGGCCGCACCACGGTCGTCGCTCGCCACGGAGGCGACGAGACTGACGTCTCGACCGTCGCCTCCTGAGGCCGGTCGCCCGCAGCAGAAGACCCGGCCGCCCGCGGCCGACGCATTCGCAAGTTGTTGAAAGGACAAGTATGAGCGAAGAATTTCGCATCGAGCACGACACCATGGGAGAAGTGAAGGTTCCCAAGGACGCCCTCTACCGGGCGCAGACCCAGCGTGCGGTGGAGAACTTCCCGATCTCCGGCAAGACGCTCGAATCCGCCCATATCGCAGCCCTCGCCCAGGTCAAGAAGGCAGCGGCGAAGGCCAACGCCGAACTCGGCGTCCTCGACGAGCAGCGGGCGCAGGCGATCCAAGACGCGGCCGACGCGGTGATCTCCGGAGACTACGACGCTCACTTCCCCATCGACGTCTTCCAGACCGGCTCGGGCACCTCGTCGAACATGAACACCAATGAGGTCCTCGCTTCGCTGGCCAGCCGCGCGCTCGAGGCCGACGGCGTCGACGTCCACCCGAACGACCACGTCAACGCCTCCCAGTCCTCGAACGACGTCTTCCCCACCTCGGTGCACGTGGCCGTGACGAAGGCCCTCGTGTCGACCCTCGTCCCTGCCATGGAGACCCTGGCCTCGTCACTGGAGAAGAAGGCCGAGCAGTTCGCCTCGATCGTCAAATCGGGTCGGACCCACCTCATGGATGCGACGCCGGTGACCCTGGGCCAGGAGTTCGGCGGCTACGCCGCTCAGGTCCGCTACGGCATCGAGCGCATCGAGGCCTCCCTGCCCCGCGTCGCCGAGGTCCCGCTCGGCGGCACCGCGGTCGGCACCGGCATCAACACGCCGGATGGGTTCTCCGCCCGCGTCATCGAGATCCTCGCCGAGGAGACCGGTCTGCCCATCACCGAGGCTCGCAACCACTTCGAGGCCCAGGCCAACCGCGACGGTCTGATCGAGGTCTCGGGGCAGCTGCGCACCATCGCTTACGGCTACATGAAGATCTGCAACGACCTGCGGTGGATGGGGTCGGGACCGAACACCGGCCTCGGCGAGATCGCCATCCCCGACCTGCAGCCCGGCTCCTCGATCATGCCCGGCAAGGTCAACCCCGTCATCTGCGAGGCCACCATCCAGGTCGCCGCCCAGGTCATCGGCAACGACACCACCGTCGCCCTGTCCTCGACCAACGGCGCCTTCGAGCTCAACGTCGGCATCCCCGTGATGGCGTCGAACCTGCTCGAGTCGATCCGCCTGCTGGCCAACGCCTCGACCGTGATGGCCGAGAAGATGATCGACGGCCTCGAGGCCAACGAGGAGCGTGCCCGCTTCCTCGCCGAGGCGAGCCCCTCCATCGTCACCCCGCTCAACAAGGTCATCGGCTACGAATCGGCCGCGAAGATCGCCAAGCACGCCGTCGCCAACAAGATGACGGTCAAGGAGGCGACGATCGACCTCGGCTTCGTCGAGAACGGCTCCATCACCGAAGAGGACCTCGACAAGGCCCTCGACGTCACCACGATGATCGGCAACTACAAGTAGAGTCGGCCGAGCCGAGGAGCCCGGCCGTTCGGAGGATTCTCCGAGCGGCCGGGCTCTGTCGTGGTCAGGCCCTGTCGTTTCCTGCCGGTGGGACCGCTTGGACGCGCAGGCCCCACCTGTGACTGGCCCCGGCGCGGCCAACCGAGGCCGGCGCGACCAGCCGGGGTCACGCCGGCTCCGACCCTTCGCGGCTCAGGACCGGAACGGATCGAACTCCTCGAGCACATCCGTGACCAGGGCCGCGATGTCCGACCGCTCGGAACGCGTGAGCGTGACATGGGCGAAGAGATCGTGGCCCTTGAGCTTCTCGATCACGGCCGCCACCCCGTCATGCCGGCCCACCCGCAGGTTGTCCCGCTGGGCCACGTCATGGGTGAGCACGACCTTCGAGTTCATCCCGATCCGCGACAGCACCGTGAGCAGGACATTGCGTTCGAGGGACTGCGCCTCGTCGACGATGACGAACGCATCGTGGAGCGACCGACCGCGGATGTGCGTGAGCGGCAGAACCTCGAGGAGACCGCGGGTGATCACCTCGTCGATGACGTTCTTGCTCACCAACGCGCTCAGGGTGTCGAAGACGGCCTCGGCCCAGGGGTTCATCTTCTCCCCCTCGCTGCCGGGCAGGTAGCCGAGGTTCTGGCCGCCGACGGCGTAGAGCGGGCGGAAGACCATGATCTTCGAGTGCTTGTTCTCCTCGAGCACCTTCTGCAGCCCGGCCATCAGAGCGAGCGCGGACTTCCCCGTTCCGGCTCGACCTCCCAGGGACACGATTCCCAACGACTCGTCGAGGAGCATGTCGATGGCCACCCGCTGCTCCGCCGAGCGCCCGTGGACGCCGAAGACGTCCCGATCGCCGCGGACGAGCTTGACAGTGTTGTTCGTGTGCACCCGGCCCAGAGCCGATCCGCGCGGTGAGGTGATGACGACCCCGGTGTTGATCACCTCGTCGGCGACGGCATCGGTCATCACCATTCCCGCGTCGTAGAACTGCGACATCTCCTCGTCGCCGAGCGCAAGCTCGCTCATCCCGGTGAACCCGGAGTCCCGGGCGAGCTCGGCGAGGTACTCCTCGGCGCGCAGCCCCAGCGCCGAGGCTTTGACCCGCATCGGCACGTCCTTGGTCACGACCACCACGCTGTGGCCCTCGGCCGCAAGGCTTCTCGCCACCGCGAGGATCCGGGTGTCGTTCTCGGACCGGTCGAAGCCTGCCGGCATCGTCGAGGAGTCGATGTGGTTGAGTTCGACACGCAGGGTTCCTCCGGCATCTCCCACCGGGATCGGTTCGTCGAGCCGGTGGTGGACCGACCGGAAGTCGTCGAGGATGTGCAGCGCCTTGCGGGCGGTGAACCCGAGCTCCGGGTGGTGGCGTTTGGCCTCCAGCTCGGAGACGACGACGAGCGGGATGACGATGTGATGTTCGTCGAACCGCAGCAGTGCGCCCGGATCCGAGAGCAGCACCGAGGTGTCGAGAACGTACGTGTGAACGATTGCGGCCATGGGGACCCCTGTGGCATGAGTTCCGCCGAGGTGCGAGTCCAGACATCCCCCGACCTCGGGTTGGTGTCGACCAACTACTGCCAACCTATCCGACAATCCCACCGGCACGGTTACGGCGCGCGCACTTCCTTCGCGGCGAGACGCTGAACAGGAGGTGAATGGGCCCCGCCGGCAGAGCTATTTCCCGAAGCGCCGCTGTCGCAGCCCGTAGGAGCGCACCGCGCGGAGGAAGTCCGTGCGCCGGAAATCGGGCCAATAGGCTTCGCAGAAGTAGAACTCGGAATAGGCGCTCTGCCACATGAGGAAGCCGGAGAGCCGTTGTTCGCCGGAGGAGCGGATGATGAGGTCCGGATCCGGCTGTCCCTTGGTGTAGAGGTGCTCGCCGATCTGCTGCGGGGAGAGTTCGGAGATGATCGTCTCCAGATCCGTGCCTTCGTCGGTGCGGGTGCGCAGCAACGACTTCACGGCGTTGACGATCTCCTGCCGCCCGCCGTAGCCGACGGCGACATTCACCCGCATTCCACTTCCCCCCGTCGAGGTGGCCGCTTCCAGGCGCCGGCGCAGGTCGGCGGGCAGCACGTCGAGGTCCCCGACGAGCTGGACCCAGACGCCGTCGAGCGCCGCGATCTTCTCGACCATGTCCGAGATGATCTCGATGAGCACGGAGACCTCACCGGGCGACCGAGCCAGATTCTCCTTGGACAGCACGTAAAGGGTGACGATCTCGACATCGATCTCGTGGCACCAGCCGAGGAACTCGACGATCTTCTCCGCCCCGGCGCGATGACCGTCGGCGGTGGTGGCCCCGAACTCCTTGGCCCAGCGGCGATTGCCGTCCGTGATGACGCCGACGTGGCGGGGAACGGGAACCGACTTGTCGAGCTCGCGCAGAAGCCGTCGCTCGTAGAGACGGTAGAGCAGGCTCACCGGTCGTGCCACGCTGTCCTCTTTCACTTCTCTCTTTCCCAGCGGCGATCGGATCCGGGCGTCTGCCCCCAGGTCTCCGGTTCGCCGAACATCCTCAAGATTACCCCCATGACGGTACCGGAATCGGGTCCGGCTCCAGCGGATGTCGCGGACGAACGCCCGGGTCCTGTGACCCGGCGAACAGGCCGAGCGTGGCGCATCTCACGGGATTTCGAGACGGTCATTTCCAGCACACGGCACGCGCACAGACTTGCCAGACGATCCCGGTACCGTGGAGACATGAATGCACGAGCCGATCAGTCATCGCCGCGCGAATCGGAGACGACCGATCAGAACGCCGCAACGACCGATCAGAACGCCGCAACGACGGATCAGAACGCCGCGAAGCGGTCCGACGACCGGGCGCGCCTCGCGCGCCGACGGTCAGCGCTGCGCCAAGAGCTGAGCAAACTCGCCGGCCAGGTCAAGCCGAAGCTGCGCGGCTGGTTCCATGCCGGGGCGTTCCCCCTCGCCATGTTCGGGGGCCTGGCCCTCGTCATCATCTCCCCGACGATCGGGTCACGCCTGGCCGCGGCCGTCTTCGCCATCACCGGAATGCTGCTCTTCGGCACCTCCGCCGTCTACCACCGGGGCCGCTGGCGCAGCCGAGCTCGGCTCATCCTGCGCCGTCTCGACCACGCCAACATCTTCCTCATCACCGCCGGCACCTACACCCCTCTGGCGGTGCTGATGCTCAGGGAGGATCAGGCGGTGCTGCTGCTGTCCGTACTCTGGGGTGCCGCCGCGCTCGGGGTCGCGTTCCGCACGATCTTCATCACCGCGCCGAGGTGGCTCTTCGTCCCCGTCTATGTGGGCTTCGGCGTCGCCGGGGTCGGGTACATCCCGCAGATGTGGGCGTCGATCCCCGCGGTCGGCATCCTCGTCGTCGCCGGCGGCGTCTGCTATGTCGCCGGTGCGGTCATCTACGGCATCAAGAGGCCGAACCCGTCACCGACGTGGCTCGGCTTCCATGAGATCTTCCACATCCTCACCATCTGCGGCTTCGGATGCCACCTCGCCGCCCTGCTGATCGCGGCCGCCTCCGCCTACTGATCTGCGCCCGCGAGGAGCAGCCTACCGAGGGTCGCCGTGCCGCCGCCCGTCCGGCTCGGGCTCCGTCTGCTCAGGCTGCGTCTGCTCTGGACGCGTCTGCTCTGGCCTGCTCGATCGGGGATCCCGGGGTCCGGTCCGCTCCGCACCGGTCTCCTCCCCCGCCTCTGCGGCGGTGCGGCTCGGCTCGGATCCGGCCCCGGCCTCCTCCGCCGTCGGCTCGGGCTCCTTGGCCCCGGAGAGCGTCGACTGGTTGGGCACGGCGTGCTTGCGCAGGGGAATCGGATAGGCGTCACTGGCCACGGCCCGTGCCCGCACCCGCCGCACTCGCTTGAGCGCATCGCGGATGAGGAAGACGACGAAGATGACGATGAAGAACGTGACCAGGAATCCGATGGTTCCCGGGGTGACCAGATCGGGATCGGGTGCACCGGAGGGGGTGGGTGCCTGAGCTCGGATCATGCGCGCTCTCCTGCCAGTGTCGGGTCGGCGTCCTCGGCCGGCGAGGGAGGCAGCATGCCCTCGGCGGGGACCATCCGCCCGTCGTCGAAGGTCACCGATGCGAAGAGGTCGGACTCCTGGAAGTCGACCCCGGGTGCCAGCGGCTCGCGGCCGGTGTTGTCGACGGCGAGCTCGAACTCCTCCGTCGGCCAGTAGGTCTTCGCCGCCTTCCGGGAGGCGGAGAAGAATCCGCCGTTGGGATCGATCTGCGTCGCGTGGGACAGCAGCGCTCGGTCGCGGGAGGGGAAGAACTCCGCGCAGTCGATCTGCGTGCTCAGCCAGTTGTGGCGTTCGGCGTCACGTTTCCGGAAGTCCTCGATGTGCTCGGCGAAGGGCGACTCGAGCCCCGCTTCGAGCATCTTCTCGTGGATCGTGATCCACTTCCGCGCCGACAGGTCCTGGTTGTAGTAGACCTTCTGCACCTGCCAGGGTTCGCCGAGCTCGGGATGGGAAGCACGATCCGCGGCCGCGGCGACGGCCGCCATCGTCACGGCATGGTTCTTGATGTGGTCCGGGTGGGGGTAGCCGCCCAGCTCGTCGTAGGTGGTCACCACCTGGGGGCGGAAGCTGCGGATGATGTGGACGAGCGGCAGCATCGCCACCTCGTCGGGGACGCGGTAGAAGCACCCGGACGGGATCTGGGTGTCGAAGTCGCCGTCGGGCAGGCCCGAGTCCACGTGGCCGACCCAGACGTGCTCGGCGCCGAGGGCGGCAGCCGCTGCGGCCATCTCCTCCCGTCGCAGGCCGGCGATGTCCCGGGAGGCCTTGGGGCTCTGCAGCAGCGCCGGGTTGAGGATGTCGCCGGCTTCGCCTCCCGTCATGGTGGCGATGAGGACCCGGGCGCCGAGGGAGGCATACTTCGCTGTCGTCGCGGCACCCTTCGAGGATTCGTCGTCGGGGTGCGCATGAACCGCCAAGAGGCGCAGCCCATGGTACGGAAGCGAAGTCATGTTCAAAGTCCCTTTCGATTCGGCAGGTCACGATCCGTCTCCGCCGCGACAATGATCGCGGGAGACGAATCGACTACTCTAGATTAGTGCGCGACGTTGACAGATGAGGAATCCGATGACTGAGGTGACGGTGGAGCAGCCACTGCAGGGCGACCGATACGGACGCAGACGTGGACCGCAGCGCCGCCCGGGGCCCGGCGCCGTGATCGTCGCCGGAATCCTCCTCGTCGGCCTGGTGGCGCTGGCCGCCTACATGGCGTTCCGCCCGCAGACGGCGCCGACCACCCCCAAGACTCTCAACTACTCTGTCGTCGACTCTTCTGCAACGCTGGTCAACGTCGCAATATTTCCCGACCGGGAACGTGACGTGCACTGCGTCGTGCAGGCGACGAACGAATACGACGCGGTCGTCGGCTTCACCGAGGTGACCGTGCCGGCCGACCCCGAGGCCGATCCGCACAGCCCGCGCTCCCTCGACGTCGAGCTCGCCACAACCCAGCTTGCGTCTTCGGGGCACGTCGACAGCTGCTGGTTCGAATAGCCCGCGCGGTGAACAGGACAGAGATCTGTGAACCTCCCTTGACGTGACGTACGTCATTGTCTTTGCCCTCGAATGGGTTAAACTGTAGTTTCATTCAACATCCGGGCGTGCCCCAACGCCCGGATTTTCGTTGCCTGACGCGTTGAGTCAGCGCACCGGACCGAACAAGGAGAAGTCATGACTGAGGATGTCGCCCAGGAGACCACATGGTTGACCCAGGAGGCCTTCGATCGTTTGTCGAAGGAGCTCGAATACCTCTCCGGGCCGGGACGTGCAGAGATTGCTGAGAAGATCGAAGCCGCCCGCGACGAGGGTGACCTGAAGGAGAACGGCGGCTACCACGCTGCCCGCGAAGAGCAGGGCAAGCAGGAGGCGCGCATCCGTCAGCTCGAGCTGCTGCTGCGGTCCGCGAAGGTCGGATCCAGCGAAAGCGACGGAAAGACCGTCTCCCCCGGCTCCGTCGTCACCGCCAAGGTCGCCGGGAACGAGATGCGCTTCCTGCTCGGAAGCCGCGAGATCGCCGGTGACTCCGACATCGACGTCTTCTCCGAGAAGTCCCCCCTGGGCGCTGCCGTGCTCGGTGTCTCGGTCGGAGACAAGACCAGCTACGAGGCTCCCAACGGCAAGGAGATCAGCGTCGAGGTCGTCAAGATCGAACCCTTCGCGGCCTGATCCCCTGCGCCGGACCGAGAGAAGCGGATCCGCGACAGGATCAGAGGAGACACAGAGAAGTGGGGGGGGGGGGGGGCGCCCCCCGCGGAAAG
>JAPSIC010000023.1:0-7673 GCA_031179165.1 Brevibacterium sp. | reverse complement strand
GAAGTGGGCGGGTGCTGACCCGCCCACTTCTCTGTGTTCTCTCACATCCTGCGACTCAGCGGCGGTCGTCGTCGATGGTGACATCGCCGGTGCCGGCCACTCCGCCCGCGCCGGGCGCTCCGGCGACACCGTCGGCGTCGGCGTCGGCGTCGGCCGATCCCGCATGGGCCCCTGACCCCTCCGGCTCCGCGCGACCGGGGACATCCGGATCGACCGTGTCCGGGTCGGGCTCGGGCCTGGGGCCGTTGGCTCTGACGATGTAGCCGATCACGGTGTTGAGAACCGCGACGAGCGGCACCGCGAAGAGGGCGCCGACGATCCCGAACAGGTACGCGCCCGCGGCGACCGAGAGCACCACGGCCAGGGGATGGACCGCGACCGCCTTGCCCATGATGAACGGCTGCAGGACCTGGCTTTCGATCTGCTGCACGCCGACGACGATGATGAGCATGATGAGGGCACTGCCGAAGCCGTTGGACACGAGGGCGACGAGCACCGCGATGACGCCGGAGGCGATCGCACCGACGACGGGAATGAACGACGACAGGAACACGAGCACCGTCAGCGGGATGACGAGGGGCACCCCGAGGATCGCCGCCCCGATGCCGATGCCGACCGCATCGATGGCGGCGACGAGGATCTGGGAGCGCACGTACTGGACCAGGGAGTGCCACCCCCGCAGGGCCGCACCTTCCGCCGTCTCCTGGGCCGGGATGGGCAGCAGCTTGATCACCCAGGCGAAGATCTTCTTCCCGTCATAGAGGAAGAAGAAGGTCGTGAACAGGCACAGCGCGGCGCCGGCGAGGAATGACCCGACCGAGGACGTCGCCTGCCAGGCGCCGCCGAGGAGCTGGCTGCTGTTGGTCTGCAGCCAGTTCGTGACTCGGGCGATCGACTCGTCGATGTAGGACGAGACCGTCGTCGAGTCGATTCCGAAGGGACTGTCGGCCAACCAGGCGCTGATGGCGGAGAAGCCGGAGATGACCTGAGCGACCAGCTCGGGCATGCCGGAGTAGATCTGCTGGCCGACGAGGGTGACCAGACCCGCCACGACGACGATGAACCCGACGAAGCTGATGGCCGCCGCGGCCGCCTGCGGCAGACCCTTCCGCGCCAGCCACACCGTCAGCGGGGCCAGCAGCGCCGTCAGCAGCAGGGCGATGAGCACCGGCAGCAGGACGTCGGAGACCTTGGCGAGAAGCCATAGGGCCACGCCGATGCCGACGAGCACCACGATCGAACGCCATGACCAGGCCGCGGCGACCTTGAGCCCGGGAGAGACATAGGGTTCGGCGGCGGCCTCGGACCGGATCTGCGCGATCTCCTCGGGGCTCAGCGGAAGATCACCGTAGCCGGCGGCCGGAGCCAGGGCTCGAGCCCGGTCCCTCTTGAGACGAAACGTGTCCCACGCTCCCCGGAATCTGCGTGCAGCAGGCTTCTTCTCGTTCTCAGACATGTTTCAACAATAGTTGTTCGTGACGTTTCAGTAGTGCAATGATGGCTGAGAAAGGGGAAAATCTTATGGGTAAGAGAATGCTCTATGCCCTCGCCACCATGACCGGCACGGCCGTGGGTGTGAGTGCTTCCGCCCTGGGTCTCCTCCGCCATCAGGCCGGTTCGCTGCGTCGGGCCTTCGACGACGACGTCCATCGGCACTACGACACCGTCACCGAGGCGGTCTCGCCCCCCAAGGACGATGACGACGACGATTCCGTGGCGCTGGCGGTCCTCGGCGACTCCTGGCTGTGCGGGCTCGAGGTCGCCGATCCGACGCAGGCCCCACCTCATCTCATCGCGAGGGGGCTCGCGCGGATGCTCGGCACCACCGTGCGGGTCCAGTCCACGGCCCGCCCCTCTGCACTGTCCGAGGACCTGCCGGCGCAGATCGATGAGATCCTCGGCTCGGCGTGGCTCTCCCGCCAGCTCTCGGATCGGTGGAGCGAGGACCGGCGCTTCGCGGTCATCTCGATCGGCACCGGAGACATCATCCATCCGATCCACGGCACGATCGGGATCCCCGTCCTCAACCAGGCCATCAACCGCCTGCAGCGGGAGGGCCGGTACACGGTGTTCGTCCTCGTCTGCCCCAACCTCGGCGGCCTTCCGGGCCTGCGCGACCCGCTCAAGACGTCTCTGCGGCGCACCTCCCGGGTGCTCGCCGGCTCGCAGTGGCTGGCGGCGCTGGCTGCGCATGCCGTCCCGCTCACCGCCACCCAGTCGCTGAGCGGGACCACGAAGTCCTCGCTGCTCAACGAATCCGGACGGTTCCCCAGCACTCTCGGCTACGCGCAGCTCTCCAGCACCGTGCTCGCAGCCATCGCCGAACGCATCGACGCACCGGTCCTCGTCGACCGCAGCCTCGACATCCCCGAATACGCCGAAGGCAGCCTCGACGCGCTCGAGTCCGGAGACGACGGCCCGAGCCCCGACGACACCGAGGTCGCGAACACCGGGCCCGGCCTCGACGCACCCGGGTCCGAAGACGAAGCTCCTGGCCTCGATGCATCCCGATCCGAAGACGACGGCCCAGGCTCCGGCGACGATCCGAGTTCGGCGGCCGAGACGACGTCCGGAGACGGCGCACACGCCTCCACCCCGACGGAGGCTCGATGATCCCGGTCGTGCTGGCATCCCAGTCGCCCGCGCGTCGGCAGATCCTCAGCGCGTCGGGAATCGATCCGATCATCGTCGTCTCCCACGTCGATGAGGGCGCGATCGAGGAGTCCTTCCACGGCGACATCCTCGAGCTGACCACCGCACTCTCCGAGGCCAAGGCCCGCGCCGTCGTCGACAGGATCGCCGAGAACCCGCAGCTCCTCGCCGCCCCGACCGCGGACGACCCCGCGCCTTCGGGTCCACTGGCGACGGGTGGAACCGTCGTCCTCATCGCCGGCGACTCCCTCCTCGAACTCGACGGGCGACCGGTCGGCAAACCCGGCACGGCCGAGCGCACCCGTGAGATCTGGCGGGACATGGCCGGCAGATGGACGGTCCTCCACACCGGCCACACCGTGGCCGTGCTCGAGCGCACAAACCGGCAGGTCGCGGTCCGGGACATCCGGTCAGCGCGCTCGTCGACCTCGGTACTCATCGGACGCCCGAGTGACGCCGAGCTCGAGGCCTACATCGCCACCGAGGAGCCGTTCCACGTCGCCGGTGCCCTGACCATCGACGGGTACGGCGGAGCGTTCGTCGAGCGACTCGACGGCGACCATCTGACCGTGCTCGGCCTCAGCCTGCCCCTGGTCCGGGCGCTCGTCACCGATTTGGGGCTGTTCTGGCCCGATCTGTGGTCCCCGCGGTCGCGATCGGGCCGATGAGTCCGACACGCCCGGGGCCTCTGAAGACATCGGAGCCGGTTTTTATCGCTCGTCTACAATCCCTTGGTGCCCGTCCCTAAATTGATCGGAGATCATACAAAAGGAGCACCATGACCGCAGTTCTCCCTGAACAGTCCGCCCTGCTGCACACCCACGTCCCCACCGCCGCCGTCCACCGCGTCCTCATCGCCAATCGCGGGGAGATCGCACTGCGCATCATCCGCGCGGCCCACGACCTGGGGATCAAGGCCGTCGCCGCCTACACCCGCGCCGATTCGGACGCCGACTTCGTGCAGCTCGCCGACGACGCCTGGCTGCTCGACGGGGTGGGCGCCGGGGAGACCTACCTCGACATCGACAAGATCCTCGCCCTGGCCAAGCGCTCGGGCGCCGATGCCATCCATCCCGGCTACGGCTACCTGGCCGAGAACGCGATGTTCGCGCAGGCCGTCATCGACGCGGGCCTGACCTGGATCGGTCCTCCCCCGGCCGCAATCGAGCTCCTCGGCGACAAGTCAGGGGCCCGGGAGGTCGCCGAGGCGGTCTCGGCTCCCGTGGCTCCCGGCTCCGACGGCGCCGTGGCGAACCTGGCCGAAGCCGCCGAGGTGGCCGAGCGCATCGGCTATCCCGTCGTCATCAAGGCCGTCCACGGCGGCGGCGGTCGCGGCTTCCGCGCCTGCGCGCAGGCCTCGGAGCTCGAGGCCGCGTTCACCGCCGCGACCCGGGAGGCGCAGGCCGCGTTCGGCCGCGGAGAATGCCTGATCGAGAAGCAGATCGTGCGTCCCCGCCACATCGAGACGCAGTGCCTGGCCGATGCGCACGGCAACGTCCGCGTCCTCTCCACCCGCGACTGCACGCTCCAGCGCCGCAACCAGAAGATCGTCGAAGAGGCGCCCGCGCCCTACCTCGACGCCGACCAGGAGCGGATCGTCACCGAGGCCTCCGCCCGGGTGCTCGCCCACGTCGGCTACGTCGGAGCCGCGACCTGCGAATTCCTCCTCGGCACCGACGGCACCATCATCTTCATGGAGGCCAACGCCAGGATCCAGGTCGAGCACACCGTGACCGAAGAGGTCACCGGCGTCGACCTCGTGGCCTGGCAGCTGAGGATCGCCTCCGGGGAACGGCTGCCCGACGAGTTCCCCGCCGTGCGCGGCCACTCCATCCAGTTCCGCATCAACGCCGAGGACCCGACGACGTTCTTCCCCGCCACCGGCACCGTGAAGAACCACCGGGCTCCGGCCGGTCCGGGTGTGCGCCTGGACTCGGGCATCGGCGAGGGCAGCGTCGTGGGCACCGACTTCGACCCGATGCTCGCGAAGCTCATCGTCACCGGCGCCGACCGGCGGCAGGCTCTGGCCCGGGCCAAGCGCGCCCTCGACGAGTACCGGATCGATGGCGTCTCGACCCTGCTTCCGCTCCATCGTGTCCTCGTCGCCGAGGACGCGTTCGCCAAGGACTTCGCGGTCTGGACCAACTGGCTCGAGACCGCCTTCTCCAATCCGCTCGCCAACCCACAGCCAGGAGATCACATGAGCACGAGCGTCGACAGCTTCACCGTCGTGGTCGAGGTCGACGGGCGCCGGATGACCGTGTCCGTGCCCAAGGACGTCATCTCCGACCTCGGGCATGTTCCCAGCCCGAATGTTCCCCGCCGCAAGCGCAGCCTGCGCCGCAAGGGCGCGCGCGTGGCCGACGACTCCAATGCTCTCAACGCGCCGATGCAGGGCACGATCGTGTCCGTGGCCGTGAGCCCCGGCGACAGCGTCGAGGCCGGAGACACCCTGGCCGTCATCGAGGCGATGAAGATGGAGCAGCCGCTCAAGGCCGGTCATTCCGGCACCGTCGCCGAGGTGCTCGTGGCCGCCGGTGCCTCGGTCCGGGCCGGGGAGCCGCTCATCCGCTTCTCCGCCTGAGCCCGGCGGCTTCCGGCAACCGGGGGCTTCCGGCGAACCTGCAACTTCCGCCGAACCGTCGGCTTCCGGGCGGCGGCGGCTTCCGGGCACCTGCCGGCGCGGAGTGAGATGCTAGTCTCACTCTTGTGAACAGCCATGCCACGACTCTCGACGAACTCGCGCAGCGCCTGCCCGTGGGAGCCCTCATCACCGACCCGATCAAGCTCGAGGCCTACCGCCGCGACCGGGCGGAGGATCCCGACGCGGGCACGCCCCTGGCCGTCGTCCGCGCGACCTGCACGGCGGACGTGCAGGAGGTGGTGCGCTACGCCTCGGCGACGCGCACCCCGGTGGTCCCGCGTGGGGCCGGCACGAGCCTGTCCGGCGGTTCGACCGCTGTCGACGGCGCGATCACCCTGTCGCTCGAACGGATGCGCGCGATCACGGTCGACCCCGTCACCCGCATCGCCACCGCCCAGCCCGGGGCCTTCAACGCCGAGGTGAAGGAGGCGGCGGCCGCCGAAGGACTGTGGTACCCGCCCGACCCCGCCTCCTACACGTTCTGCTCCATCGGCGGGAACATCGCGACCAATGCCGGTGGACTGTGCTGCGTCAAGTACGGGGTGACCGTCGACTATGTGATGGGGATGGAGGTCGTCCTCGCCGACGGCCGGGTCGTCAACCTCGGCGGGCCGCGGATCAAGGACGTCGCCGGTCTGCCGCTGACGAAGCTGTTCGTCGGCAGCGAGGGGACGCTGGGCATCATCACCGAGGTGACCCTGCGCCTGATCCCCGCCCAACGCCGGCCCCAGACACTGGTCGCGACGTTCCCCTCGCTGTCCTCGGCTACCGCCGCGGTGCTGGCGATCACCGGCGCGATGCGCCCGTCGATGCTCGAATTCATGGATGCGCCGACGATCAACGCCGTCGAGGACGAGACGAAGATGGGTCTCGACCGCGAGGCCGCGGCGATGCTCATCGTCCAGTCGGATGAGCCCGCCGAGCACGCCGCCTTCGAGATCGCCGAGGTCACCCGCCTGTGCGAGACGGCCGGCGCCACGGAGGTGTTCTCCACCGATGACCCCGACGACGGGGAGGCGTTCGTGGCCGCCCGGCGGCTGGCGATCCCCGCCGTGGAGAAGAAGGGCACGATCCTCCTCGAGGACGTCGGCGTCCCGATCCCGGCCCTCGGCGACCTCGTCGAGGGCATCGCCGAGATCTCCCGCCGACACGAGGCCATCGTCGCCGTCCTCGCCCACGCCGGGGACGGCAACACCCACCCGCTCGTCGTCTTCGACCCCACCGACGCGGGGCAGCGCGAACGCGCGCACCTCGCCTACGGCGAGATCATGGATCTGGCCGTCGGCCTCGGCGGCACCATCACCGGCGAGCACGGCGTCGGCCGGCTCAAGCGTCCCTGGCTGGGCGGCTACCTCGGCGACGACGTGATGGAGCTCAACCACCGGGTCAAGGACGCCTTCGATCCCCTCGGCATCCTCAATCCGGGGGCGATGCTGCTCTCCGCCGACCAGCGGGCGTCATACGACCAGCGGGCGCCGTCCGACCAGCGGGCGTCGTCAGATCGGTGACGGTCGTCAGACCAGCGGGCATCGTCAGATCGGTGACGGTCGTCCGCCCGGCGGGGATCGTCTCGCCGGGACCTGATCTCAGAGGTCGATGAACGCGGTTTCGGCGTCGTTGCCCGGGCACCGCCGTGCCCGTTCGGCCTCCGCCGCGGCGGTCTCCTCGTCCCCGTCCTCGCGCAGCATGATCGACCGCGCGATGTGGAAGGGACGATGACCTTCCAGGGGCACCAGGCCCAGGGCCCGCAGCCCCGCCCTGGGCCCCTCGCTCCGGGACACCGCCACCGCCTCGGCGAGGGCGACCATGGGACTCGATTCGAGCCGGTGGAGCATCGCGTAGAGCACCCGGATCTGCTTCCAGTCCGTGTCCGCGAAGCTCGCGGCCTCGGCATGCAGGGCGGCGATGGCCGCCTGGATCGTATAGGCCTCGGCGTCCGGCTCACCGGCGGCCCGGGTGACGAGTGAGAGCCCTTCGACGATGAGAGCCGAATCCCGCTCGTTTCGCTCCTGCCGCGACAGGGGCACCGGCAGCCCCTCGGAGTCGCTGCGGGTACGCTGTCTGGCCTCGGTCAGCAGGAACAGACCGAGCAGTCCCCTGACCTCGGTCGACTCGGGCAGCAGCCGGGCGAGGACGCGAGCCAGGCGGATCGCCTCGGCGGTGAGGTCCGGGCGCACATGCCTCGGTCCCGCCGTCGCCACGTACCCCTGCGTGAAGATGAGGTAGAGCACCCGGAGCACGGCCGGGAGCCGTTGGGCCACCTCGTCGTCGGTGGGACGGCGGAAGGGGATCCCGGTGACGCGGATGCGCTTCTTCGCCCGCACCAGTCGCTGCTGCATCGTCGTCGTGTCGACGAGGAAGCCGGCGGCGACCTCGG
>JAPSIC010000155.1 GCA_031179165.1 Brevibacterium sp. | reverse complement strand
CGGTTCTGCAAGGATGGGGTGGGAATCTGTCAGGATGGAACCACAGACTGAAGAGTTCGAAGACCTTGTAGCCGAAATGGACTGGAGTTAGCGATGAGTTCGCCGCAGCATCCGACGGGATCAGGTGCACAGCCGTGGCATGATCCACACGCACCGAACCCTGGACCGAACACTCAGCACCCGGGCACCGGGGGGAGGCCGTCCGGAGCCGCCCCCGGGCCCGCTCAGGGTTCAGGGCCTGCAGGTCCCTCGTATGCGGCGGGTTCACCCTATGGCTCCGGGCCTTCGGCTCCCGGACCCGCGAGTCCGGGAGCGGGCGGACCAGGGGCGGCAGGACCGACGGCCTATGGGTCGGCGCCGGGCGGACCGCTGCAGTGGCAGGGTGGGCCCGGGCCATACGGATCTGCGCCGGGCGGACCGGGGCCCTATGGTTCGGGGCCGGGTGGACCGGCGCCCCATGCGCCGGGGTCGCAGGGACCGAGCCCCTACGGCTCGGGGCCCCACGGCGCGAGCCCATACGGTTCGGGTGCCTACGGGTCGGGGCCGCAGGGCTTCGCCCCGCCTCAGCCGTCCTCGCGCCGTCGCACCGGCTCGGGGCTTCTCGGGCCACTGACTCTGCGTGACCTGCTGCTCCTGTTCGCGGGTCTGCTGTCCCTGATCGTGCTCTTCGTCCCCTACAAGACGTTCGGACTCGGCTCCATGTCGCTGTGGTCCTGGAACGTCGACATGATGGGGACCCTCGTCTTCAATGTGCTCGTGATCTGGCTGATCGTGGCCGCCGTCCTCGTCAACAAGCTCGGCAGCGGCTCGCAGCGAGTGGGCTCATTGAGCCTGGACCAGACGATCTCCGTCCTGTCGGGTGCGGCCTTCGCCTTCGCCTTCCTCCAGCTCGTGACCTCGGTCCAGTACTGGCACGTGGGCGCCTACCTGGCCTTCTTCGCCGCACTCATCGCCTTCTTCGCCGGTGTCTTCACCATGCTTCCGTTCTTCTCCCGCGAATTCACGTCGCGGCAGGACATTCCTGCCCACCCGAAGGCCCGCCCGGTGTCCAAGAACGCCGCGACGCCGGCCCCGCGGGCCCCGATGCCCGGTGCGACGAATGCCGCCGGCGGGTTCGGTGCGCCGATGGCTGGGGCCGCGTACGGAAGCCAGCAGAGCGGTTTCGGCCAGACCGGCGGTCCCGGTGGCCAGCCCGGCGGTCCCTACGCTCAGCCCGGCGGCCAGTCGGGTGGACCCGTCGGTCATCCGGGCGGTCCCGGACAGCTCGGCGGATCGGCTCCGGCTCAGTCGTACGGACAGCCCGTCGGCTCGCAGCAGCAGTACGGACAGTCCGTCGGCTCACAGCAGCAGTACGGCCGGCCCGAGCAGCAGATGCACGAATCCCAGTCGTTCGCTCCACCCCAGGATGACGAGGCGGGCGCCGGCTCCCGGAGCCATGACGTCCAGTCTCCACCGGTGCAGAGCACCGGCGGCGGTCAGACCTACCTGGGCGCCCACGACGCCGATGACCCGCAGCATTCGCAGAGCGAACCGACCCAGACCGTCGGTCTCGGCGCGCGAAGTGGGGAAGACCCGGTGGCGGCGGATGGTGTCGAGTCGGAGAGTGCCGCAGAGCGCAGGCGGGGTCGCCATGCCGCACCGGCCGCGGACAGCGATGCGGGTGACTCCGCCGGACACCGGTCGGGCGGTTCTCCCACCGGTGCCGGATCCGGTTCGGCTCCTGCCGATGCCGCTCCAGCAGGTGCGGCGAACCTTGAGCAGACTCTGATCGATGCCCCGGCCGTGAGCGCGGCGTCGAACGCTGACGGCGAATCCGGCGATGATCGCGGATCGAGCGAGTCACCTGCCCAGGAAGCGGACGCCCGCTCGGAACGGACGACGCCACCCGAGTCCGATGAACCCACACAGTACGTGCCGATGGGTGATTACGGGAGCAGCGACGACTCGAGCCCGCGCCGTCCCGCCGCGCAGACGAGCGAGCAGGAGACCGTCAAGCAGCCCGCCGTGGCGCGCACCGACCAGCAGACCGGCACCGACCAGCAGAGAGACACCGGCCGGCGGGAGCGCGACGGCGGCTCGCCTGGTACCGGCGACGGTCGTCAGCAGATCATCCAGGCCTTCTGGTTCGCCGTGCCCGAACCGCGTGAGGCCGTCGACGCGACCACGGGCATGCCCGTGTTCACGATCTATCCGGGTGACTGGTTCCTCGGCCTCGAGGATCACGGCTCCTGGTTCAAGGTCCGCGACTCCGACGGTCGTGAGGGCCTGCTGCGCAACACCGAAGGAATCCAGCGAGGGTGAGCACGAACACCCCGGGCAGCGGCGGTCTGAGTTCGGCGGTCCTCGCCCTCGCCCGTCTCGACGCGGTCGAGGAAGCGATGACCCGCGCCCGCAGCGCCTGCACGGAGCTTCGCTGGCACAATGCCCTGCGCAAACGCATTCCGGAGGCCGCCGCCGAGGCGACCGTGCGGGCTGCGAGGTCGTCGGCGGCTCTCGAAGGGGCACGGTATCCGACGAACTTCGTGCGCGAGGTCATCGCCGGGCGTGCGGTTCCCGACGACCTGTCGGGAACGCAGCTCGCCGCCGCGGTGCGCATCGCCGCCTATGCCGCTGAGCTCAGCCGGCAGGCTCACCCGCTGCGGGGGAACCTGCTGCACGTGCTCTCGACCATGTCTGTGGCCGCGGGCGCCGGACTCGTCGACGACGACCGCCTGGGTCGGCCCCGCCTCGGCGAGGAGCAGCCCGGCGACTTGGGCGGGCTTCCCGCTCCGCCGCCTCCGGGCGAGGTGCTCGAGCGCCTGCGTGCCCTCGAAGAGGTGCTGGCGGAGGAGTCTCTGCCGGGCCTCGTCGTCGCGGCGCTGCTGCACGGGGAGATCCTGGCTCTGCGTCCCTTCGCCATCGGCAACGGACTCATCGCCCGGGCACTGTTCCGGATCCACGTCGTGACCTCCGGCGTCGACCCGACCGGGGTCGCGGTGCCCGAGGCCGCGTTCCTCGACGACGCCACCGGCTACGGCCAGGCCGGAAACGCCTACGCCACCGGTCGCGATGTGCCCGGCTTCATCGTCTCGTGCGCGCAGGCTGTGGAGAAAGGGGCCGGTGAGGGTCGCACCATCTGCCAGGCGGTCCAGGCCGGAAGGCTCCCGCGCACCGGCTGACCGGCTCTGACGACGAATCAGCAGGTCGAACCGCGGCTCCTGTGACTTGTGTGCACAGGAGCCGTCGTCGTCGCCCGCTGTCCACAGGTTCGCGGCGCCCCTGGCCGAATGGCCCGCCTCGGACTCACCCTGATGGCATGCAGGTCTCCCTCATCACCGACCTCGGCGCCATCATCGAGGAATGCGCGCGCGTCGCCGAGAGCATCGGCATCGCCCTCACTGTCCTGCCACCGGAGTCCGGCGGCTGGCAGAGCTCCGCGCTCATCCTCCTCGGCGAAGACGTGCGGGAAGCACCGACCGCGGACCAGGTCGATCGGATCCTCGTCGTCCTCGACGGGGACGAACCGAGTTCGGCCTGGAAGCGTGCGGCCCACCTCGGCGTCGAACAGCTCGCCGTCCTCCCCTCGGCGGCGGAGTGGCTGAGCCAACGGATGATCGCCGCTGTCGAACCACCCGCGACCCCCGGAACCACCGTGGGAGTCGTCGCCGGGTGCGGAGGTGCCGGTGCCTCGGTACTCTCCTGCGCCCTCGCCCGCCGCGCCGGTCCCCAGGTGAAGGCGGTCCTCGTCGACGCCGACCCTCTCGGCGGCGGACTCGACCTGGTGCTCGGGGCGGAACAGGTGCCGGGCCCGAGGTGGTCCGACCTCAGCGCCTCGCGTGGGCAGCTGCGGCCCTCGACTCTGCGCGAGGCCCTGCCCCGGCACGAGGGACTGGCCATCCTGTCCTGGGGCCGCGGAGACACTCTCGATCTCGACCCGGACGTGTTCGACGACTTCCTGGCCGCTGCCGGGCAGGCCTTCGAACTCGTCATCGTCGACCTGCCGCGGCACGCCCCGCCGCAGTGGACCCGGCGCTGCCACCACGTCCTCCTGGTCGCCCCGGCCCGCGTCCGCTCGGCGGTCGCCGCCTCGCAGGTCGCGAAGCGACTGTCCCAATCCCATCCGGACGTCCGGCTCGTCGTCAGGGAGACCGGACCCGGAGGTCTCGACGCGCAGCTGCTGGCCGATTCGATCGGTCTGGGCCTGGCCGGGACCATCCGTGACGACCGCGGCCTGTCCGCCGCCGTCGACCGCGGCGAGGGAATCCCCGGTGGGGCCCGTCTGGGCAGACTCGTCGATCAGCTCCTGGGGGAATGGGCACCATGAGCGAATGGCTCGACGCATCACTGGTCGCGGAGGTCCGCAAGACCCTGCTCGACAATCCCGGCCCCGTCACCACGGCCGCCGTCGCCGAGGCGGTGCAGCGGACCGGACGGGTGCTCGGCTCCAGTGCGCTGCTCGAACTCGTCACCCGGCTGTCCGCGCAGCTGTCCGGGGCGGGACCGCTGCAATCCGTGCTCGAGGTGCCCGGGACCACCGACGTGTTCGTCAACGGCCCCCGCGAGATCTTCGCCGACACCGGTGATGGTCCCGTGCTGCTCGACCTGTCCCTGGGGTCGGAGGACGACGTGCGGTCGCTGGCCGTGCGCCTGGCCACTCTCGGCGGCCGCCGCCTCGATGACTCCAGTCCCTTCGTCGACGTGCGTCTGCCCGACGGGGTGCGGATGAACGCGATCCTCCCACCCATCGCCGGCGAGCACACGACGATCTCCTTCCGCGTGCCTCGGCGTTCGGGCTTCACCGTCGCCGACCTCGGCGAGGACTTCATCCCCGCGGACGTGGAGGACCTCGTCGTCGAGGCGGTCCGGTCGAGGGCGAACATCCTCATCTCCGGCGGCACCGGAACCGGCAAGACCGTGCTCCTCGGCGCCCTGCTGGGACTGGTCGCGAACGATCAGCGCATCGTCATCGTCGAGGACTCGCGCGAACTCATCGTCTCTCACCCGCACGTGGTGCAGCTGGCGGCGCGGCAGGCCAACGTCGAAGGCGGGGGAGAGGTGACGCTCACCGACCTCGTCCGCAACGCTCTGCGCATGCGACCCGACCGCCTCGTCGTCGGCGAATGCCGAGGGGCAGAGGTCCGCGACATGCTCACGGCGCTCAACACCGGGCACGAGGGCGGCTGCGCGACCATCCATGCCAACACCGCCGAGGCCGTCCCCAGCCGGCTCGCCGCCCTCGGCGCCCTGGCCGGCATGCGGCCGCAGGCGGTGCACTCCCAGATGGCGACCGCCATCGACCTGGTCATCCATCTGCGCCGCACCGGTGCCGCCCGGGGCATGACCGAACTGGCGATCCCGACCGGGAAGAGCTCGGGACCGGTGGTGATGGAACCGGTGTGGGGCAGAGCCTCGGCCCAGACGGAGGGGACATTCAACCGACGGGCCCTCGCGCGCCTGGAGGCCGTGCTGGAGCAGAAGGTGACGTGATGATCCTCGCCATCGCGGTGTTGACGGCGCTCGCGGTCCTGCTCAGCGCTCCGCTCGATCCCGGATCGCGACTGCGGGAGCTGCTCGTGCGCCGGGGAGACGGCGACGCGAGCGGTCCCGCTGCAGCCGATCCCGCAGGGTCCCGCCGCGACCAGTCCCGCCGCGACCAGTCCCGCCGTGACCAGTCCCGCCGCAGGAGGGCGGACGGGGCGGATCCCGAGCAGGACAGGCTGTGGGCGATCTCCGCGGTCGAGAGCTGCGCCCACCTGCTTCGGGTCGGGATGAGCCCGCAGGCCGTGATGGCCACACTCAGCCGGCAGCACGCACGGCTGCGGCCGATCTCCCGCGCGATCGCCCTCGGCGAGGACCCCGGACGGGCGGTTGCGACCCGGCATGAGGACCTGCCGCCGGCCGCCGCCGAGGTGTTCGCCGGGATGGCAGCGGTCTGGACGGTCTCGGAACGGTCCGGAGCTCCTGCCGCCGACATGATCCTGCGGTACGCGGCGGCACAGCGAGACGCCCTCGACGCCGACCGGGAACGGCGGATCGCGATGGCCGGTCCCCGGGCGACGGTGCGCGTGCTCAGCTGGCTGCCGCTGATCGGGGTGGGACTGGGCCTGCTCATCGGGGTCGAACCGGTCGACCTCGTCGCCGGTCTGCCGGGACGGCTGAGCATCGGCAGCGGCGTCGTCCTCTACCTCCTCGGCCGCGTGTGGATGCGGCGGATGATGCAGCGGGCCCAACGATGAACTCCGGCGGAGGAGGGGGAGACTGATGGCCGCGATTCTCGTGGGCGCACTCGTGGCAGCAGCGGTCCTGCTGTGGTCGGGTACGCCCGCCGGACGGCTGACGATGCTGCTGGGGCCGCCGGCGGGGAACACGGCGCCCGGGGGACGCGGGAGGGGATCCGACGCCGAGGCGACCGATGATCGGCTCGCCTTCGACCTCGATCTGGTCGCGATCTGCCTCACCTCAGGGCTTCCCGCCCCGGTCGCACTCACCCTCGCCGCCGAGGCGACCGGTGACCGCTCGGGACTCGAACGGATGGCCCGCGTCCTGACGATCGGCGGTCAGGAGATGTCCCACGACGACCGGCTGCTTCCGGTACTCGAGGTTCTCGAGTTCTCCGAACGCACCGGAGTCGGTCCCGCCCCGCTGATCGAGGCGGTGGCCAAGGAGCTCCGCGACTCCTCCCGCCGACGGCGGCAGGAGGCCGCGGCCGCCCTGGGCGTCAGGCTCGTCGTGCCCTTGGGGCTGTGCATCCTGCCGGCCTTCCTGCTGCTCTCGGTCGTGCCCGTCGTGATCTCCCTGCTCAACGACCTGACCAGTGTGTTCTTCTGAGGTGCGGGCGGCGTCGCAGGGGGCTTGTCACTCTCAGCGGTCTGGGACGTGCACATTGGTAGGGTCGACACCATGGCACCGATCCCTCCCTTCAATCAGCTCTCCGACGTCGAACAGGCCGTGGACTACGCCGAGAACCTCTTCACCGCCGCTACGTCAGCCTCCGCGCACTGCGGGACGAGGACCTGCCCTACCTCGAGCAATGGTGGTTCGACCCGTCGATCGTCGTCCTCCAGAACACCACCGTCCTGCCCTGGCCCGAGGGCGGAGTGTCGGAGCAGTTCCAGCAGTGGAGCGCGAACAGGGACACGAGTTCGGTCGGCTTCAGCATCGAGCTGACCGAGACCGAGGAGTTCGTCGGACACGTGACGCTGTTCGGCCGCAACCCCATCAACCAGTCGGCGACGCTGGCGATCATCGTCGGCCCGGAGTTCCACGGGCGCGGATACGGTTCGGACGCCGTCCGGCTCGCGGTCCGGTACGGCTTCCTGCAGCTGGGACTCAACCGGATCGAGCTGCAGACCTGGGCCTTCAACGCTCGTGGAATCGCCTCCTACAAGAAGGCCGGCTTCGTCGAGGAAGGACGACGTCGCGAGGCAGTGTTCTTCAACGGCCGCCGCCACGATGAGGTCATCATGGCGATCCTCAAAGACGACTGGGCGGGTAACCGCTAGTCCGACTTGCGCTCCCACGCCTGGGGACAGACGTCGCACTCGTGCTCGTTCACCCTGTGGACGGCCACCGCGTCTCCACAGGTCCGAAGTCGGGTCTCGACGAGTGGGATCACCGGCATCCAGTCTGGGAGTCCGTCGGCACATCGCGGGCGGACGTCTCACAAGGAGCAGGCAATGAGCGCAGACATTTTCGACCCGACCTTCGACGACGAGCCGACGGCATTCGACGACGACCAGTACTGTGCGCCGTGGCCGCCGATGGTGCGAGATGATCCGGACGAGGAGTCGGCCGTGTCCACCGGTCGACCGGGGTCGCCGACCCGGTCCGAGCCCGAAGCCCCGGAATGCGACGAGCCCTGGGGCGCGGACATCGGCGCCACCACCGCCGAATACGCGATCACCACACTGGC
>JAPSIC010000154.1 GCA_031179165.1 Brevibacterium sp. | reverse complement strand
AATGCCCGGTGGCAGGACTTCGTCGGCACCGGACAGCTGTTCCGCGGCCTCGAGCCGACCATGGCGAGGATGCGCGACCGGATCTCGGCCGTCGTCACCGGAAAGCACGATGCCGCGGCACCCCTGCGCATCGCGATCCTGCGCAGCGCCGCCATCTCCTTGCGCGAACGCGCGGTCTCGGTCGTCGACGCGGTCAACGTCGACTGGCAGCACCAGCCCGCCGGCGTCGCCCTCGTCGCCGCGCATCCCGAACTCCGGCAGCCCGCCGCCGACCTCGAGGACTCCGTCAAAGCCGCGGTCAGCGACTGGTCGAACGAGGTCAACGCCCTGGTCCGGGAGATCGGTCAGGGGAAGAAGTCGAAGGCCAGGATCCTGTCCTTCGGTGTCGCCGGCGTCTGCGCGGTCCTTGAGTACGCCGCATTCTGGGATCCGGAGTCCGCGCCCGCGCCCGGACGGCCCTCCCAGAGCAGCGCGAACGTGGCGCGGAGCCTGGCCGCCACGATCTTCGGCGAGCAGGAGGCGGCCAACCTCATCGCATCCATCAGGGATCGGTTCCTCACCCGGGCGTCGGGTATCGTCGCCGATTGCCGGAAGCCCTTTGACAACGCACTAGGACAAGCTGCGGTCCCGGCACGACAGTCAGGCACCCTGCGTGCCGCCGGAGACCGCCTGGAGGTCGCACTGTGAACGACTCGACGCAAACCGAGATCCGACGCCTCGCCGACGGGATCCGGCACTCGCTCTCCCTGGGTGAGGACAAGCTCAGCGGCGAGGCCCGGACAGAGGCCCATCGCCTCCTCGCGCGGGCCGAGGACCGCCTCGGGCTGGGAGAGGATTTCACGGTCGTCGCCTTCGCCGGCTCGACCGGCTCCGGGAAGTCCTCCCTGTTCAACGCCGTGGCTGGTCTCGAGATCGCTCGGGTCGGGGTTCGCCGTCCCACCACGGCGCGACCGACGGCCTGCGTCTGGGGAGAGGGCGGAACCGACGTCCTCAACTGGCTCCACGTTCCCGAACGCAGCCGCACCTGGCGTGAATCCGCGCTCGACGGTGATGATCAGCGCAAGTTGCATGGTCTCATCCTGCTCGACCTGCCCGACCACGATTCGACCGCCGTCGAGCACCGGGTGGAGTCGGACCGTCTCGTCGGCCTGGTCGACGTCGTGTTCTGGGTCGTGGACCCGCAGAAGTACGCCGACTTCTCCCTGCACTCGGAGTACCTGACCAAGCTCGCCGAGAACAGCTCGAACATGGTCGTCGTCCTCAACCAGATCGACAAGCTCAGCCCCGAGGAGCAGCGGGCGGCCGCGGACCATCTCCAGCAGCTCCTCGTCGCCGACGGGCTCACGGACACCCAGGTGCGCATGGCCTCGGCCGTGACCCGGGAGGGGATCCCCGAGATCAGGTCGATCCTCGCCGACACCGTCGATTCGAAGCAGGCGGCCGCCGAGCGTCTGCTCTCCGACATGCAGGCCATGGCCCGTCGGATCCAGGGAGAGCTCGGAGAGCCGGTGCCGGCGCCCAACGAGCTGCCCGGGGCAGCCCGACTCGTAGAGACGATGTCCGAAGCCGCCGGCGTCGAGGCGGTCACCCAGACCGTCCACGACGACTACATCCGGCGCGCCTACCGCAAGACCGGCTATCCGGTTCTCGCCTGGGCCCAGCGCAACGCGCCCGACCCGTTGGGCGCCAAGCACGGGGGCAGTCGCGAGGATCTCATCCGCGCCTCCGTGCCGGCGACCAGCCGGGCGCAGGGCTCCCATGTGCGGCTGATGGCCCACGAGCTCATCACCGAGTCCGTGAGCTCGCTTCCGCTGCCCTGGCAGAAGGCCGCCGCCGAGGCGGAGAAGACGAGCACCGACGAGCTCGCCGACACCCTCGACTCGGCCGTCACGGCTGTGGATATCCAGCGCCAGACTCCCGGTTGGTGGTCGGTCGCCCATGTGCTGCAGATCGTCTTCTTCGTCGCCACGCTCGTCGGTCTGCTCGGCCTGATCGTGCAGGCCGTCCTGGCACTGGCGGCCCCCACGGCGCTGCCGGGCTGGAGCTGGGCGGTGACCGCGGGACTGTTCGTGATCGGCGTGGTCGGTTCGATCATCACCTCGGTGGTCGCGAAGTCCGCGCGGAACAAGGGGGCCGAGGGCGCCGCGCGCGAGGTCGACGAGCGGCTGCGCCGGGCCGTCGGCGAGGTCGCCGAGAGCTCCTACCTGCAACCCGTGATCGCCGTGGTCGACGAGCACCGAGGAGCATACGACAAGCTCCGCCAGCACTGAGCCGCGTGCCGGTGTGCACATGCTCGCCGACTCGTGCCCGAATGCCCTGTGGATGGAAACGGCTCATCCACAGGGCATTCTCCCTGTCTCGACGCGGAGCGCCGCCGCCGTGCTCAATGGATCCGACCGGTGCCGCCCCACCAGGGGCACTCACCGGTCCGAATCAGTGAGAGATCCGAGCAGGGAGCACACCATGTCGAACATTCCGATCAGCCTCAGCGGCACTCTGGCCGCGGATCCGCAGAGCAGGACGCTGCCGTCCGGACGCGCCTGCGCCTCGTTCCGGCTGGCCGTCAACCACTGGCACCTGGACAAGGCGACGGGCGAGTTCGTCGACGACGGCACCTCGTGGTTCGCCGTCGACTGCTACGGGGCGTTGGCGAGCAACGTCTCGATGTCGCTCAAGCAGGGGATGACGGTGATGGTGCAGGGAGGGCTGCGGATCCGGGAGTGGACGACGGAGGAGAGGACCGGGCGGACGCCGACCGTGGTCGCCGAGCACATCGGTCCCGATCTGCGCTACGGCACCGCGAACTATCAGAAGTCGTCGTCCACCCAGCGTCCGATCAATCAGGCCGAGGCCTCGAGCCGGAGTTCGGCGTGGGGAAACCTGGACGCACCGGCCCCCGAACCATCGGAGGAGGGCCTGGCTGCCCGGTCGCCGGTCGAGGGCGAGCGACTCGAGCCGAATGACCACTCCGGCGCGGTGGCTCCCACAGCGGTGGACGACGAAGGCGTCGACGCGGCGGATGAGAGCCGGGAGCCGGGCAATGACACGGACGACGCGATCGCGCGCACGATCGCGGCCGCGGCCGCGCCCTTCTGAGGCTGCCTATGGTCTGCCGCCGCGGGCGGCCGCCCTGGGAGGGACGCCGTGATCGATCGGTTAGAGTGTGAGTTGTTCATCGTTCCCTCCCGCCGAGGTTGTCCATGCGTCTCATCCCACTGTCGGGTCTCGCGGTCCTGACCGTCGCCCTGTCCGGCTGTTCGCTCCTCGGCCTCGGCGGCGCAGAGAACGCCGCCGAGCCGACTTCGCCTCCGCAGACGCAGGAGGCCGAGGTCGACAAGGTCCTCCAGGCCCTGGAGCCTCTGACCGGGGACAAGGAGTCGACGGTGTCGACGAAGGAGTTCTTCGACACGATGATCGACGCCGGTTACGATCCGGAGCAGCTCGAAGCCACGCTCGACGAATCGCCTTTGGGCAATGATGTCCCCTCGAAGATGTTCGGGATCAAGACCGACAAGGGCTGTGTGGTCGGTGAGATCCGTGCGGGCAAGGCAGCGGCCGAGCTGATGAAGCCGACCGAGTCGACAGGAGCCTGCCTGTTCGGAGACGTCGAACGGCCCGAGGGCGTCGAGGCTCCGAGCGGTGAGAAGCGCACCAAGGACGGTGACGACAACGGAGAGGGCCACCTTCCCGGCGAGGACATCAACGACAAGACCGAAAGCCCCTCAGAGACCGACGGCGGGTCCTCCAGCGGCGGAGCCGAGGGTGGCTCGGGAGCCGAGGACTCGGGATCCGAGGGCGACTCCTCAGGCGAGGCTCCCTCGCTCGGTGGCGGCTGACCGACCGCCTGCGGTCTTCCCCGCGGGCGGCGGACCAATTGGCCCTGGGGTCCGCTCTACCGATAATCTGGGGTGACTATGGCCGAATTCATATACACCATGCACAAGGCGCGCAAAGCGCACGGTGACAAAGTCATTCTCGATGACGTGTCGATGTCCTTCTACCCTGGGGCGAAGATCGGCATGGTCGGCCCGAACGGGGCCGGCAAGTCGACGATCCTCAAGATCATGGCGGGACTCGAGCAGCCCTCCAACGGCGAAGCGCGGCTGAGCCCCGGCTACTCCGTCGGGATCCTCCTGCAGGAACCGCCCCTGAACGAGGAGAAGACCGTTCTCGGCAACGTCGAGGAGGGCGTCGGCGAGATCAAGGCGAAGCTCGACCGCTTCAACGCCATCTCCGAGGAGATGGCCAACCCCGACGCCGACTTCGACTCCCTGATGGAGGAGATGGGCAAGCTGCAGGAGGCCATCGACGCCGCCGACGCCTGGGACCTCGACTCCCAGCTCGACCAGGCCATGGACGCACTGCGCTGCCCCCCGCCGGACGCCGACGTCAGCGTCCTCTCGGGCGGTGAGCGCCGTCGAGTCGCCCTGTGCAAGCTGCTGCTCGAGAAGCCCGACCTGCTGCTGCTCGACGAGCCGACCAACCACCTCGACGCCGAATCGGTTCTGTGGCTGGAGCAGCACCTGAAGAGCTACCCGGGTGCGGTCATCGCCATCACCCACGACAGGTACTTCCTCGATCATGTGGCCGAATGGATCGCCGAGATCGACCGCGGTCACCTCTACCCCTACGAGGGCAACTACTCGACCTACCTGGAGAAGAAGCAGCAGCGTCTGCAGGTCCAGGGCAAGAAGGACGCGAAGCTCGCCAAGCGGCTCAAGGACGAGCTCGAATGGGTGCGGTCGAATCCGAAGGCGAAGCAGACGAAGTCGAAGGCTCGTCTGGCCCGCTACGAGGAGATGGCGGCGGAGGCGGACAAGACGAGGAAGCTCGACTTCGAGGAGATCCAGATCCCGGCCGGTCCGCGCCTCGGCGACGTCGTCATCGAGGCCAAGGACCTGCGGAAGGGATTCGACGACCGCCTGCTCATCGATGACCTGACCTTCACCCTGCCGCGCAACGGAATCGTCGGTGTCATCGGGCCCAACGGTGTCGGCAAGTCGACGCTGTTCAAGACGATCGTCGGTCTCGAAGAACTCGACGGGGGAGACCTGAAGGTCGGTGAGACCGTCAAGATCTCCTACGTCGACCAGTCCCGCGGCGGAATCGACCCCGAGAAGTCCCTGTGGGAGGTCGTCTCCGACGGACTCGACTTCATCCAGGTCGGTGCGGTGGAGATGCCCTCGCGTGCCTACGTCTCGGCCTTCGGCTTCAAGGGCCCCGACCAGCAGAAGAAAGCCGGCGTCCTCTCCGGTGGGGAGCGCAACCGTCTCAACCTGGCGCTGACGCTCAAGCAGGGCGGGAACCTGCTGCTGCTCGACGAGCCGACCAACGACCTCGACGTCGAGACCCTGAGCTCGCTGGAGAACGCGCTGCTCGAGTTCCCCGGCTGCGCCGTGGTCGTGTCTCACGACCGCTGGTTCCTCGACCGCGTGGCCACGCACATCCTCGCCTGGGAGGGCACGGAGGAGGACCCGGCGCAGTGGTACTGGTTCGAGGGCAATTTCGAATCGTATGAGAAGAACAAGGTCGAGCGCCTCGGCGAGGACGCCGCACGTCCCCACCGGGTGACGCATCGCCGTCTCACACGCGACTGATTCCGCGCTGGCGCGCATGGGGCGCCAGAGCCGATGAGCAGGCCCCGGCCGACGGCCGGGGCCTGCTCGTTCTCGCGGTCAGCGAGGCTCAGCTGAGGACGCGAGCGATGATCCCCCTCAGGGAGTGTCCTTGACCCGGACCATTCCCTCCTGGGCGACGGTGGCCAGGAGCCGGCCATCGCGGGAGAAGATGCGCCCGTAGCCGAGCCCTCGTCCGCCCTGGGCGGCGGGGGACTCCTGCACATAGAGCATCCACTCGTCGACCCGCACCCGCCGGTGCCACCACATCGCATGGTCGAGGCTGGCCACCCGCAGACCCGGGGTGGTCCAGTTCAGCCCCTGCCGGCGCAGCGCCGGCTCGAGCAGGTTGTAGTCACTGGCATAGGCGAGGGCCGCGGCGTTGAGGACCGGGTCGTCGCCGAAGGGCGCACTGGTCCGGAACCACACGTGCTGGTGGGCGAGTTCCCGGTCCTCGGCGGTGTTGTAGTACAGGGGATGCTCGACCGGCCGGATGTCGAAGGGCCGCTTGTTGACCCATTCGGTGACATGAGGATTGTCGTTCCCGGCGAGGACATCGCGGATCTCCGCGCAGTCCTCCGGTCCGGGCAGTCCCTCCGGCATCCTCTCGGCGTGCTCGAGACCGTCCTGCTCGTCCTGGAACGAGGCGATGAGGGACAGGATCGGCGCGTTCTTCTGGTAGGCGTGGACCCGCCGGGCCGAGAACGACCGACCGTCACGGAGCCGTTCGACACCGAACTCGATGGGTTCGCTGACGTCTCCGGCCCGCAGGAAGTAGCCGTGCAGGGAATGGATGAGACGGTCCTCGGGCAGGGTCTTCGCCGCCGCCACGACGCATTGGGCGAGCACCTGCCCGCCGAACACCCGGCCGTCGGGCTTGTACTGGCTGCGCCCGAGGAAGAAGTCGCTCTCACGGGAGGCGGAGGTGAAGTTCACCTTCTCCAGGTCGAGCAGCTCCCGCAGCTCCGTGACATTCGCCTGCGTCTTGTCTTCAGCACTC
The DNA here is from genome assembly GCA_031179165.1 of Brevibacterium sp. Taxonomy (GTDB): domain Bacteria; phylum Actinomycetota; class Actinomycetes; order Actinomycetales; family Brevibacteriaceae; genus Brevibacterium. Next base: position 1,301 of record JAPSIC010000154.1, on the reverse strand, counting down.
ACACGGCCCTCCAGCCTCGAACAACGTCCTCGACGTCTCCCGTCTGCAGACGATCCTAACGCGAGCCGCCGGCGCCTGCGTGCCGGGGGCATCGATGGCTGCGGGCGGGTGGCATGATGGAGGAATGCACAACGGCCCCATCAATCCCCATCTCCACTCATTCACCCGGGTCCTGTTGGAGCTGCGCTGGGGTGACCTCGACGCCTACGGCCATGTCAACAACGTCACCCAGCTGCGGCTGTTGGAGGAGGCACGGGTGCGGGCCCTGGGCTCGCCGACGCACACGAGTGATGCCGATGCCGCCGTCGGGCAGTTCGGCATCGCCGACACCGTCTCCGGCCTCCGGATCCCGCCGATCTTCGCCCGGGCATCGGCGACGACAGAGCTGCTCGTGGCCGCGCATTCGATCGAGTACCGGGTGCCGATCCGCTACCGGCCGGGACCGATCGCCGTCGACCTGGTGATCAGCGACGTCCGGCCCGCGTCCGTGACGATCGGTTACGTCGTCGCCGAGCCGGACGGCTCGGTGGCGTATACCGTGGCCGAGACCGTCATCGTCTTCATCGACCGGACCACCTCGCGTCCGCGCCGACTGAGTCCCGAGGAGACCCGCGCAATGGAATCGATCGTCCAGCCTGCCGTGCCGCTGCGAGGCCGCCGATGACGAACCTGGAGATCGCCGATCCGCTGGCGCTCAAGGACGTCGCCGCGTTCACCTCGCTGGCCCACCGACTCGACCCCGACGGGGCGATGCGCCTGCACGTGTCCTCGACCGTGCTCGTTCTCACGGTGGCCCCGCTCTACCCCCACGGGCTCGGCGATTCGACTCCGCTGGTCATGGCGATGAGGATGCTGCGGCTGACCGGGCCCGAGCTCGACGGCCTCGACGAGGTGGTTCCGCTGTCGAACCTCAGGGACAGATTCGCCCGTCAGGAGAACGCGACCTCGCTGCCGCTTCCGCCGAATTCCGTGCTCGTGTCCTGGACCGGGATCGCGCCGCCCAAGAGCGGGTGGAGTCAGGTGGATTCGATCTCCGGGGATGTCCTCAGGGATGCCGCCGTGTCGGGGATCGCCGAGGTCAGCGACGGCACCCCCGCGAACGCGGGGAGCCATGCCGTCAAGGCGCTGCGCTCCCGGGTCTGGTCGAAGCCGATGACCGCCGAGGCGGGGACGACGCTGCCCGCCGGAGTCGCGTTCGCCGCCGACGGACTGAAGTTCGTGCCCGAGGCGCAGGAGCTGCATCCCGTCATGGCGGCTCCGGGGTGGCTGCGTCTGGTCACCCCCGGCGGCCACCTGCTCAC
>JAPSIC010000153.1 GCA_031179165.1 Brevibacterium sp. | reverse complement strand
CGACCCGCGCGAGCGAGCCGAGCTCCAGGGCCAATGCCCGGCGACGTTCGAGCGGGGAGTAGACCCGGCTGAACCAGGTCAGGGCGCTGGTGAGCAGGGCGAAGCCGATCAGACCCTGGACGGCCACTGCGAACCGGATCCCCGGCTCCGTGGGAACCATGTCGCCAAAGCCCAAGGTCGCCAGCGTGACGAGGGAGACGTAGAGTGCCTCCGCCCAGTCGGGGTAGTCCGCGGGGTCCACTCCCGGCGCATACGAGAAGCCGTCGGGCACATGCGGCAGGTAGATCAGCGCCCAGCCGAGGGACTGGAACGCGACCCAGGCGAGCACTACGGCCACCATCGCCGCTGGACCCACGACGGACCAGAGGCGACGCCCGAGCGGCTTCGAGGCCCGCCACAGGCCGAGCATGATCCACCAGCTCACGTGCCCACGCCCCGAGGGATTCATCAGGCTGTGGAACATGTCGTGGAGCCCGGTGACGACCAGGGCCGCGCCGATGACGGCCAGCACCACGTCCGTCTCCATGCTCACCCAGCCGTCCCGGTCACAGGGCCAGGTGGGCCTTCACGGTCTGGGCCAGCCTGGCGGCCTGGGCCTGGGCGGCGTCCTCGGTCTCGGCCTCGACCATCACCCGGATCAGCGGTTCCGTGCCCGAGGCGCGCAGGAGCACCCGACCGGAGCCGGCCAGTTCGGACTCGACGGCGTTGACCTCGGCGGCGACGACCGGGTGGTCGACGCGGTGCTTGTCGACTCCGGAGACGTTGACGAGGGCCTGGGGCAGCTGCGGGATCTCGGCGGCGAGGTCGGCCAGTGTCCGCTTCGAGTCGGCCATCCGCTTCATCAGATGCAGGGCGGTCTGGACCCCGTCGCCGGTGGTGCCGTGGTCGAGCATGAGGACGTGCCCGGACTGCTCTCCGCCGAGGACGTAGTCACCGGCGAGCATGCCCTCGAGCACGTACCTGTCGCCGACGGCGGTCTGCACGGTTCGGATCGAGTACCTGTCCATCGCGAGTTTGAGGCCCAGGTTCGACATCACGGTTGTGACCAGCGTGTTGTTCTTCAGCTCGCCGAGCTCCTTGAGTCCGATCGCGAGGATGCCCATGAGCTGGTCGCCGTTGACCACGCGTCCGAGTGCGTCGACGGCCAGGCACCGGTCGGCATCCCCGTCGAAGGCCACGCCCAGGTCCGACTGGGTCTCGACGACGAGCCGCTGGAGCGGTTCGAGGTGGGTGGAGCCGACACCGTCGTTGATGTTGAGCCCATTGGGCTCGGCAGCGGAGACGATGACCTCGGCGCCGGCCTGGCGCAGGGCGGCGGGACCGACGACGGAGGCGGCACCGTGCGCGCAGTCGACGACGACCTTGAGCCCCGACAGCGGACGCTTCGGCTCATCGGCGATCGAGCGGACGAGATGTTCGGTGTACTCGTCGGCGGCCGCGGGGTAGCGGGAGATGCTGCCGACGTCGGCGCCGGTGGGACGGGACCACTCCGCGTCGAGGATGTCGAGGATCTCGTCCTCGACCGCGTCGTCGAGCTTGGTCCCGCCGGCGGCGAAGAACTTGATCCCGTTGTCCGGCATCGGGTTGTGCGAGGCGGAGATGACGACGCCGAACGCGGCCCCGGTGTCCTTGACCACACGGGCGATGCCCGGGGTGGGCAGCATCCCGGCGTCGAGCACGTCGACCCCGGCCGAGGCGATGCCGGCGCTGATCGCGGCGGACAGGAACTCCCCCGACACTCGGGTGTCACGACCGATGACGGCGAACGGGCGCTTGTCGCCGGTCCAGTCCCGGGGCAGGATTCGAGAGGCTGCGACCGAGAGCTGGAGCGCCAGCTTCGCGGTGATGTCGCGGTTGGCCAGTCCCCGCACCCCGTCGGTGCCAAAGAGCCGTGTCATGGATCGTCCTTTCCGCACTTGATGCGTTGATACTAGTGCATCCCCGCCGAGACGGTGCCGCCGTGCTCGCGGAGGCACGAGGACGGGCGGGTGAATGCACGAATGCGGCCCCGAATCGGGTTCGGGGCCGCATCGTGGTGTTCCTGAGGCGTGCACTGGCGCTCAGCTGCGCTTCTCGTTGCAGACCATGCGCAGCCCGCGCAGTGGGATCAGCGCTTCGAGAACTGAGGTGCCTTGCGGGCCTTCTTCAGACCGGCCTTCTTGCGTTCCTTGACGCGCGCGTCGCGGCGCAGGAATCCGGCCTTCTTCAGGTCGGCGCGGTTCGAGTCCGTGTCGATCTGGTTGAGCGAGCGAGCGATGCCGAGTCGGACGGCTCCCGCCTGTCCGGACGGTCCGCCACCCGAGATGCGCACGACGACGTCGAAACGTCCTTCGAGGTCGAGCAGGCGGAAGGGCTCGTTGACGAGCTGCTGGTGGAGCTTGTTCGGGAAGTACTCTTCGAGAGTGCGTCCGTTGATGGTCCACTCACCCGAGCCCGGGATCAGGCGGACGCGAGCGATCGCCTGCTTGCGGCGGCCGACTCCGTTGCCGGGTGCGGTCAGGGACTGGCCACGTCCGCCTGCGGTCTGGTCGCCCAGGCCGGCGGATGCGGGAGTCTCGGAGGTGTATTCGGTCAGTTCTTCGACTTCTGGCGCGTTGGCGGTTTCAGCCACGGTTCTCCTCGGTAGGTCTAAAGCCTGAGCGCGCTTACTGCGCTACCTGGCTGAGTTCGTACGGCTGCGGGTTCTGAGCGGAGTGAGGGTGCTCGGCACCCGTGTACACCTTCAGTTTCCGCATCTGGGCACGTCCGAGACGAGTCTTCGGGACCATACCGGCGACAGCCTTCTCGACTGCGCGCTCGGGGTTGGTGGCGAGCAGCTCGGCGTAGTTGACGCTCTTCAGTCCGCCCGGGTAGCCCGAGTGGTGGTAGGCGCGCTTCTGTTCGAGCTTCGCACCGGTCAACGCGACCTTGTCGGCATTGATGATGATGACGAAATCGCCGGAGTCGATGTGAGGTGCAAATGTCACCTTGTGCTTGCCGCGGAGCAGTTTCGCAACCTGGGCGGCAAGACGACCGAGCACGACATCAGTGGCGTCGATGACGTGCCACTGGCGCTCAACATCGCCGGGCTTTGGTGTGTACGTACGCAAAAGTAGCCTTCTTTTCGTATCTCATGGTGCAGCGCCAGAAGGCTCATCCTGTCGTGAGGCTGATGAGCCGAGACACTGATTGTCTTGAATCGAGTCCGTTCGTCCAGGCAGTCCCCTCACCTACGGGCCTGCAACGCATGAGGCTATGTAAGGGAGCATGACGAACACACACAACGACAATCAAATATACACGCCCGCCGACCGCTGGAGCAAACGCCCAGGCCGGTGCCAGCGCGGGCTGATCCCCCTGCCGATACTATGGTGACGTGCCCCAGACATCCAGCCGACTCGCGCGCCTGCCCGCATTCAGAACCCTGATGCTGGGACTGCTGCTCGGACTCCTCGCGATGACGCTGGGGGCACCGGGGCCGGGGACTGCGCCGACGGCCGCCGGCGCAGGGCAGCAGCGGGGGCCGGGCGCGCAGGCCGCGAACGAGGCGGCGGACGAGGCGGCGGTCGGACTGCCACAGCCGGTCCCGACGGCCCCCGGCCGGGTGGTCGTGTTCGGGATCCCGGGCCTGACCATGGATGACATCGACCCCGAACTCACCCCGCACCTCTACTCCCTGTTCTCCGACGGCGCGGCGGCCAACCTCAACGTCCGCACCATCGGGTCGAACACCTGCCCCGCCGCGGCATGGGTGTCCCTGGGCGCGGGCGCCCGCGCCGCGGCGGGACCACCGAGCGACCCGACGGCCGAGACTCCGGCCAGCTGTCCGCCGCTGATCGAACCGAGCCCGGTTGAGGACTCCCCCGATCCACAGACCCCGGACGAGGACACGTCCTCCCGACCCGGCGCGGGTGAGGAAGATCTCACCGGCACGACCGTGAGGCTCCACGGGTTCGACAGCGTCACGGCACCCAACGAGGGGTCGGGCTACGCCGTGGACTACGGGCTGCTGGCGGAGCTGGTGGGCGAATCGAACTCGCCGACTCCCGACCTCGAGCCCTGCGCCGCCGCCGAGGGCAGCGGAGCCGCCTACGCCGTCGCCGACGAGGACGGCGTGGTCGACCACTACACGGACGATGCGATCGCCAGCGACTGCCGGCTCAGCCTCATCGACCTCGGCGGAATCGGCTCCCAGGCCTGGCTCAACGATCCCGTCCCCCATTTCGACTACACCGTGCCCGTCGAGGTCGATCACCGGGTTCGCGTCGCGGCGGCCGACCGGCTGCTCGGGGAGAAGCTCGACGCCCTCCGCACGGCCGGGGGCCAGACCGGGGCCCCGGGCGCCGAACCGACGATCATGGTCGCCGGCCTCGGCGACAGCTCCGCGGTTCCGCGCCTGCGCTCCCTCATCCTGTCCGGGCCCGGGATCGAGCCGGGCACCCTCACCTCCTCCACCACGCGCACCCCGGCGCTGCTGCAGCTGACCGACCTGGCGCCGGGGACCCTCAACCTCATGGACGTAGCCTCCCCCAGCGGAGTCAGCTTCGAGGTCAGGGCCTCGTCCGCGGCGCCGGCCGACCGCCTCGACGACCTCGTCTCCGATGCGACGAAGGCGGCGACGATCCACGGGAGCCTGTTCACCTTCTCGATCCTCCTCGACGTCGTGTTCTACGGCCTGTTCCTGCTGTGCGCGGTGCTGCTGACCTCGGCGGTCATCGCCCGCCGAGGCGGTGCCCGGATCCACAGCCTCCTGGCCTGGATGTCGATGATCCTGGCGACCCTGCCGATGGGAGCGTTCCTGGCCGGACTGTTCCCCTGGGCCGGATTCGAACTGCCCCACCTGGGTCTCGGCATCTCCGTCATCGTCGGCAGCGCGCTCACGCTCGCCGTCGCCCTGCTGCCGCCGTGGGGGCGGACCTGGCGCGGTCGCGTCGCGGGCATGGCGCTGTTCAGTCTGCTCGTCATCGCCGTGGACCTGGCGACCGGCTCCCGCCTGCAGGGCAACTCCCTGCTCGGGTACAACCCGATCGTCGGCGGGCGGTTCTACGGGCTCGGCAACCAGGGCGCCGCGGTCTTCATCGTCAGCCTGTTCATCTTCCTCGGAGTCGCGATCTCCTGGCTGCGGGCGAGGGGGCACGAGAGGCTGGTCGTCATCCTCCCGGCCGTCCTCGGCCTCGCCGCCGTGTTCGTGTCCGGGAACCCGTCCTGGGGTGCGAAGTTCGGGGGCACGATCGCGACCCTGGCCGGGCTGCTGGTTCTCCTCGCCCTGGTCACCGGCATCCGGCTCTCGTTCTTCCGCCTCGTGCTCATCGGCCTCGCCTCACTGACGGTGCTGCTGGGGATCGCGTACCTCGACTGGCTGCGCCCGCCCGGGGCCCGTTCGCATTTCGGCACCTTCTTCGACCAGCTGGTCAGCGGAGAGGCGCTGCGGGTGATCCAGCGCAAGCTCGGCGCCAATCTGCACATCATCGAGATCAACCCGGCCCTGTCGATCATCACGCCCCTGGCCCTCATCGCGATCCTGTTCTTCCTCCGGTATCTGCTCCACTTCCCGCGGGCGGCACGGTCGTCGACGCTGACCCGGCTGACGAACACCTGGCGAGGCCGCCTGCCCGAGGTGTTCGAGGATCGCGACGTCCACTCCGGCTTCCTCGCCGCGGCGACGGGACTGGCCGTGGGCCTGGTCCTCACCGATTCCGGCATCGCGGTGCCCTCCACCGGAGCGATGGTGCTGCTGCCCTACCTGCTGGCGCTGAGCGCCGACGACCGCGGTCGGGGCAGGGGCGAGGCGGACCTCGCCGACGCCACGCCCGAGGCGGTGGATCGTCCATGACGGTCCGTCCCCTCGCCGTCCGCGCCCTGCTCGGGGTCCTCGCCATCGCCCTCGTCGTCCTCGGGCTGCCGGGGACCGCGCTCGCCCAGACCCTGACCGAGTCGCAGCGACCGGCGACTTCCTCGACGTCGGCCCCCGCCTCGACGTCGGCCCCCGCCGCGCTGCCACCCGCTGCCGCCTCGGCGGGTGGGGCTGCCCCGGCTCCGTCATCGGCGGCCGGGGATGAGAACGGGCCGATCTTCATCGGGGTGTCCGGGTTCACCTTCGAGGACCTCGATCCGCGCACGACTCCGAACCTGTGGACGCTGATGCAGATCTCCTCGATCGGCACCATGACCCCGCGCAGCGTCCACACCACCAGCTGCCCGGTCGACGGGTGGCTGGCGGTCGGCTCGGGGCGCCGGGCCGCGGACGAACCGCGCCAGCAGTGCCGTGAACCCCTGGCCCCCCTCGAGGGGTGGACGGCCGATTGGGACGTGTACACGCAGGTCGCCCGGATGGACAACTACGACGCCGACCTCGGCGCCCTGTCCCAGGCCGTGCCGACGATCACGGCCTTCGGTCCGGCGGCGGCCATCGGGGCCGCGGATCCCACCGGCCACCTCGGGCAGTGGGCGCCCATCGGGCCAGACCTCGGGCAGCGCGCCGCGCAGGCCTCGACAGACGGTGAGCTGACCCTGATCGATCTCGGCAACACCGCCGCGGACGGGTACTCGCTGAAGGATCTCGATCGCCGGGTCGGCGACATCCTCGAAAGCACGGGATGGATGACGAGCGCCGGGGAGCCGACCGCCGGGGGTGGGACCTCGCGCATCGTCTTCGCCTCGATCGCGGACGGGTCCTACGACGGCTCGTCGATGCAGGCGGCGATGATGGTCGCCCCGAGGCAGTCCCCTGGCCTGCTGTCGTCGAGCTCGACCAGACAGCCGGGACTGGTCCAGGTGCCGGATCTGGCCCCCAGCCTCGTCCGGGCCGGCGGCGGCGAGACGATGGGCAATGTCGCCGGCGCCCCGATGACGGTGGGCAGCTCCCTGGGGTCGTGGGAGGCGCGGTATCAGGCGGTCCTCGACCGCCAGGTGGCCGTGAAGACGCAGCAGGAGCTCTCGACGTGGTTCTTCCCCGTGGTCGCCACGCTGATGGTGGGTCTGCTCGGACTCGGCTGGCTGCTGCGCAGGAAGCACCGGGACCTCGTCAGCTCCGTGGCGCTGCGGTTGGGGATCGTCTTCGCGGCCCTGCCGGTCTCGACCTATCTGGTCAACACCGTGCCCTGGGAGCGGGCGACGAACCCCGACATCGCCATGCTCGGAGCGCTGTGCGGGTGGTCGCTGGTCCTCGGCACGGCCGCCCTGCTGGGACCCTGGCGCAGGTTCCGTCTGGGGCCGGTGCTGTTCGTCTCCGTGGTGACCGTCGCGGTCCTCGCCTATGACGTGCTCACCGGCTCGCGGCTGCAGATGTCGACCCTGCTCGGGGAGCCGCTGCTGATCGCGTCCCGGTTCTACGGCATCGGGAACTCGGCGCTGGCCCTGTACTGCTGCGCCCTGCTGCTGAGCGTGGCCGGGTTCGCCTCCTTCGCGACGAAGCCGCTGTCGCGGGTTCTCATCGTCATCCTTCCCGTCCTCGTCTCTAGCGTGCTGCTGGCCGCCCCGGGCCTGGGCACGAAGTTCGGTTCGGTTCCGACCCTGATCGTCGGCGTCGCCTATCTCGTGCTCGCGGCCGCCGCGATCCGGTTCTCGTTCAAACGACTGCTGCTGACCGTCGGCATCGCCGGGTTCGTCATGCTCATCGTGCTGTTCCTCGACTGGCTGCGCCCGCCGCACCAGCGGACGCACTTCGGTCGGTTCTTCGACTCCGTGCTCAGCGGTGAGGCGCTGGCGGTGCTGTCGCGCAAGATCGGGATGAACATCGACATCCTCACCCAGTCGTGGATGACGGTGATCCTCCCGCTCATCATCATCGGGGTGTTCTGGGTGGCCCTGATGCCGCAGAGGTTCTCGCTGCACGGCCTGCGCGACACCTACCAGCGGGTTCCCCTGCTGCGCTCGGCGCTGATCAGCCTGGCGATCCTGCTGGCCGTCGGCACGATCATCAACGACTCGGGAATCGTGGTGCCCGCGGTCGGCGTCCTGTTCCTGGTGCCCGTGATCGTCCACCTCGAAGCCTTCGGCACGGCCGAGCAGTCCGGGTTGGCCGAGCAGTC
>JAPSIC010000152.1 GCA_031179165.1 Brevibacterium sp. | reverse complement strand
GCGGGTTCAGCGAACCTGCACGGGCGATCCGGGAGTTCTCCCTGCCCGACGGCGGAATCCCGCTGACCGCCTCGTCGCCGGGCCAATAGCCGGTGAGGGCGGCATAGAACAGCCGCACGAGGTCGAGGGCGTCCTGCCGGGATGCCTTCGTCGGGGTCCAGTCCTCGGATTGGATGACTCCCGTGCCCAGGGCCAAGGCGGCATCGATGCCGATCCCGGAGACGAGGACGCTGCCCTTGGAGGTGATGCCCACGGTGCTCGGGCGCAGGAACATGTGGAACAGCCCGCGCCGGGCAGCGGCGACGAGGACCGTGCCGATCTCCCCGATGAGGGCGCGTGCGGCGTCGACGGACAGCGGGGTGCGTGGGATGATCTCCCCGAGCGGTGCGGCGGCGATGCGTTCGACCACGACGTAGTCGAGACCATTCGCCTGCCCGACGTCGAGCGTCGGAGCGATGCGGTGATCCCCGAGGATCGACACCCGCCTGGCCGCGTCGAGCATGTCTCCGGACTTCTCGGCGTCGGCGACGTGGATGAGGACCGGCTCATCGAGAATGGCGTCGAGTGCGGTGCAGACCGCGCCTGCCTCGGGTGCCTCCTCAATCCAGGGACGGTCGATCGTCGATACAACATAACGACCGGCCACGACCATGCCGGGTTCGATATGGATCAGGGGGATCACCTCCGTGGGGACTGAGTGCGGCTATCGTCTTATTTTTCCAGCAACGACGCCAATAATCGAATGGAGTTCTCGCACCTTGAGCAGATAGCACACGCCGAGGTAGACGATGAGCATGATCAGGCCGAGAACGATGACCTCGAGCAGTGCCGTGATCCGTCCCAGCGGGAACCAGTCGTTGACGAAATAGAGGCAGACGAAGCCTGCGACCATCGTCACCGCTCCGGCCGCGAGGAACTTGAGATGGCTCGTGACGATGGTCGGGATGTCGATCCCGCCGAGGCGCCTGTGCAGGATCGAGAACGAGAGGATCATCGCCAGGAGATAGCCGAGGCTCATCGCCGCTCCGATCGCCATGACCGTGAATTCCTTGGGAATGTAGGCGATCGCCCAGACCGCGAGCGATGTGAAGATCACCTGGGGCAGTTGGATGAGGAATGGGGTCTTCGCATCCTCGTAGGCGTAGAACACTCGCTGCGCGAGGTAGTTGGCGCTGAAGGGGATCAGCCCGATCACCATCGTCACGATGACCGCTCCGATCGCCCGCGCCTGCTCGACGTTGGCGTCGCCGGCGATGACGAGGGCGACCTGGGTGGACAGGACGAAGAATGCGACGGTTGCGAAGAGGTTGATCATGCCCACCATCCGGACCCCGGTCGAGAACCCCTGCCGGACCGCCTCGGTGTCCTCGTTCGCGGCATCCGTGCTCATCGAGGTGAACAGGGCCGTGGCCAGGGACACCGCGATGAGGGAATGCGGAAGCATGAACACCAGATACGCCAGTGAGTAGGCCGCGTTCGACGCGTTGTCGGCGCCTTCGACCGAGGCTCCGGCGGCGACGCGGGAGATGACGAGGAATCCCAGCTGGCCGATGAGCATGGCCGCGAAGGTCCAGCTGGCGACCCTGCCGGCCGTGCCGAGCCCGACCCCGCGGAAGCCGAACGTGGGCCGGTAGGAGAAGCCGATGCGCTTGAGGGGCCAGATGAGGATGAGCGCCTGGGCGGCGACACCGAGGGTGGCGGAGCCGCCGAGCAGGGCGATCTTGATCGGCGTCCACGTCTCCAGCGAATGGTGGGCGGCCTCGTTCCTGCCGAAGATGACGATGAAGACGACGAGTCCGATGATCGCGACGACGTTGTTGAGCACGGGGGCCCACATGTAGGGGCCGAACGAGGACTTCGCATTGAGCACCTGCCCGAGCAGCGTGTAGAGGCCGTAGAAGAACAGCTGCGGCACGCACCAGTAGCCGAACGCGGTGGCCAGGGCCATCTGAGCCGGGCTCCAGCCCGAGGAGTACAGCCACACGAGCACGGGGGCGGCAAGCGTCGCGACGATGCTCACCCCCGCCAGGAGCAGGAAGGAGAGGGTGAGCAGGCGGTTGGTGTAGTCCCTGCCGCCGTCGCTCCTCTTCGCCGCCCGCACCAGCTGCGGCACCAGGACGGCGTTGACGACTCCGCCGGCGAGCAGCATGTACAGGGTGTTGGGGACCTTGTTGGCGACGTCGAACGCGTCGGCCTGGACCGCGGTCACGCCGATCGCCGCGGCCAGCAGGGCGGCCTTGACGAAGCCGAGGATGCGTGACGTGAATGTTCCGGCCGTCATCACGGCCGAGGATCTGGCCAGCGCTGAGAGCTTGGGCAAGTCCTACCTCTTTTCCGGTTCGTCGTTCTGGGCGCGGGCGACCGCGGCGGCCAGCTGCTGTTCGGGGATCTTCCGGCGTCCGCGGGAGACGGACTTGATCAGGCCGATGATGAATACGCTGGCCAGCCCCAGTCCGACCACCGCGGTCCCGATGTTCTCCCAGTCCGCCCTGACTCTGACCAGGAGAGAGGTGTCCTGGGGCAGGACGACGTCGGCGGCGGTGACCATTTCGATGGTGGTGGGGACATCGGCGTTGGCCAGTCCTTCGACCGGCACGTCGACGCGGGTGCTTCCCTCCGGGGGCACCACCACGGTCTCGGTGGGTTGGGCCTTCAGTTGTGGGGTCTGCGGTCGCATGCGCACCCGCAGCTTCGCCTCGGCGGTGGAGCCGTTGACGATCGTGACCGGGATCGTCGTCTTCTCCCCGGTCACGAGGAGCACCGAGGAGCCCTCCTCGAGGCGGAGGGTGTCCAGCTGCGCCCGACTGGTCGCGCGGGCGTTGTCGAGGCACTTGTTGGCGTTGCCTCCCATCGTCCATGCCACCGAGGTGCAGGTCAGCAGCGACCTGTCGAGCGTGGTGTTCGCCGCGGCCACATCGGTGAAGACGGTGTTGAATCGGCTCTCGGTGCGGCGGACCTCGGCGAGGCCCTGCAGGGTGCGGCCAGCGATGTGCTGGGGATCGGTGTCCGTGTGCAGGACCCCGCGCGGTGAGAGGTCGGAGGCCAGGAGATCGTCGAGGGTCGGCGTCGCCGTCCACGGGGCGTCGGCGATCGCCCCGACCACCTTGCTCCAGTTCGCCGAAGCGGCCGACCGCGGCAGGGGCAGCAGCAGGTGACGCGACCGATACGGGGCTTCGGCCTGGATGGCCGCCGTGACGGCGACGAGTTCGCTGATCCCGGCCGCAGGACGATCCGATTCGATCACGCCACGGCTGAGGTCGGTGAGGGCGGAGTCGGTGATCAGCGTTTCGACCGAGGTGCTGGCGTTCGCCGAGGTGCGGGTCTTGGAATGGGCGCTGTCGCGGATTCCGGTCGTCGAGGGCTGCTGCCGGTCGTCAAGGATCACCGTCTGAGTTCCCGTCTCGGCCAGTGCCCGCAGTCCGCTGCGCTCGGCGCTGCCGGCGATCGGCCAGGCGATGTCCGTCTTCGCCTCCGGCAGCACCTTCTTGACCAGGTCCTTCTGCGATTCGGAGAAGGTCGACAGTCCGTCCAGCTGCCCGGACCGCAGCGCCTCCTGGTCGGGGTCGCCGAAGGGCAGGGCCACCACGGTATGGGACTTGGCCCGCTCGAGGAAGTCGCGGTACCAGGTCTCGAGCCGGTCCCGCTGCGCCTGCTTCGCCTCGGCCTCCTCGGGGTTCTCGCCCTCGGCCGGGGGTTCGGTCTCGGTGTTCCGCCGATCGCTGCCGTCGGGTTCCGGAGCCGGTGTCGGGCCGTCCGTGGCCGGGGGGCTCGGCTGCTCGGTCTGACCCGCCTCCCCGTCCGGGTCCTGAGCGGCTTCGGTCGGAGCCGGCTGCGCCAGCGCCTCCTCGAAGGAGGCGATGATCCGCGGATCCAGGGCGATGGCAACACCCGGGGTGTCGAGGACCGAGGACACGGCGGTCAGGGGGCCTCCGTCGGCGATCGCGGCATCGAGTTCGTCGGGGCTGCTCAGTCCGTTCTCGGAGTAGCCGGGGAGGGTGATAGGAGCGAGGACGGTGATGGAGGTCTTGTCGAACTTCGGGTTCGGATACCAGGTGGTGAATCCGATGCCGGAGGCGCGCAGTCCGGTCGCGTCGCGCAGCTGCACCGCGAGCCCGCGCGGACCCCAGGACGAGACGGGTGAGGACTTCTGCAGCCCCATGTCTTCGGCGGGAACGGTGATGGAGAATTCGTGCGAGGTTCCCGGTGCGATCGTGTCGCCGAACTTGGCGTCGACGGCCGGCCTCGGGTCGGACTTCTCGTCGTCCTCCTTCTCCTCCTTCTCCGCCTTCTTCCGTGCCTCGGGGCCGTCGGAGTCGATGTCGGCGAGGGTGCGGTTCTGCGACTGGTCGTCCTTCCAGTCCTCGATCCGGTGTTCGGCGTCGAGGTTGCGCGTCGACATCCGCAGCTGGAGGTCGGGCCTGCGCACAGCCTCGTCGGTGGAGTTGGTGATGAGTCCGCGCACCGTGAGTGTGCCTTCGGGATCAACCCAGGGCGTCACCTCGTCGAGGGTGATGGTGACGCCGGCGTCGTCGCGGTCCGTGTTGGCGGTCGGGGACGCATGGGCGGCGGTGCCGAGGACGGGGAATGCGAGAACCGACCCTGCGAGCAAGAGGGTCGAGCTCAGCAGGGCGAAGAGGAAACGCGCACGGTTGATCGGCTTCACAGTTCCTTTTCGTCACCTGTCCTGGTCATCGCTTGTCCACCCGGTCACTGATCCGGCCGGGTCACCATCGGTCGGGCAGCGGCGACGATACGGCGTTCATTGGCGAACGACAACCTCGATCGCAGCTGGTTGAACGGGATCCACGCCGCCTCGATCGCCTCCTGGTCAGGATCATTATCCACCGTCAGGGTTCCCGACCGGGCACGGAGCAGGAAGTGGTGGACGAGTTTGTGGACCCGGATGCCGGCCACGGTGAACCAGTAGTCGACCGTGCCGAGGGGCCGGATGACCTCGCCGGAGATCCCGGTCTCCTCCTCCACCTCCCGGCGGGCCGCCTCGGCGGGAGTCTCCGCTCCCTCCAGATGACCCTTCGGCAGGCACCACTCCACCCGGCCCGCCCGATTGAGCCGGGCAATGACGGCGACCGGCAGGTCGGGCCTGGTGAAGTCGACGACGATGCCCCCGGCGGATATCTCCTCAACCGTGGTGCGACGGGACGCTCGGGGTCCCGGCTTGGGCATCGGTGTGGTCATTCTCCTACCTTAATAGGCGATTCTTGGAAGTTTCGTCGAACCGCGCCCGGTAGGCTGGAGCACGCTCGACGAGCCGCCTGAGCGGCCCGCGCCGCACGGATGAGAAGGAGTTCGGTGGATCCACACAGTGCACAGGCTCGCCTGCACGACACGCTCGAGGAGCTCGACCACATCCTCGTGCCGTTGGGCCAGCGCTTCGCCGATGCGGGATTCGAACTCGCGCTCGTCGGAGGCTCCGTCCGGGACGCACTGCTGGGCAGGCCGATGCCCGACCTCGACTTCACCACCGATGCCCGTCCCGATGACATCCAGGCCCTGATCTCCGACTGGGTCGACACCCATTGGGACATCGGGCGCGACTTCGGCACGATCGGCGCGATGAAGTCCGGGGTGCAGATCGAGATCACCACCTACCGCGCCGAGGCCTACGACCCCGATTCGCGCAAACCCGTCGTCTCCTTCGGCTCGGACCTCGACGCCGACCTCGTGCGCCGGGACTTCACGATCGGAGCGATGGCCGTCCGACTGCCGTCGAAGACCTTCGTCGACCCGTTCGGCGGGTTCACCGACCTCACCGAGGGAGTCATCCGCACCCCCGGGTCCGCCGCCGCCTCCTTCTCCGACGATCCCCTGCGGATGATGCGCGCCGCGCGCTTCACCGCTCAGCTCGGTCTGCGCGCCGTCGCCGAGGTGGAGTCAGCGATGAGCGACATGGCCGACCGGATCGCCATCGTCTCCGCCGAGAGGGTGCAGGTCGAGCTGCGCAAACTCATCACCGGGAAGGACCCGGCCGCAGGCATCGACCTCCTGGTCCGCACCTCGATCGCCGACCATGTCCTGCCCGAGGTGGCCGGCCTGCGGCTGGAGACCGACGAACATCACCGGCACAAGGACGTCTACCAGCACAGCCTCACCGTCCTGCGCCAGGCCGTCGACCTCGAACGCGCCTATGCGGCGAAGCAGCGCGAGGCGGGGCTGAGCCCCGACGACCCGCAGCACCTGGACGAGCCGGACTTCATCGTCCGCTTCGCCGCGCTCATGCACGATGTCGGCAAGCCGGCGACCCGCAGGTTCCTGCCGGGTGGTGCCGTGACGTTCTACCACCACGATGCGGTGGGTGCGAAGCTGACCGCGAAGCGGATGAAGGCGCTGCGCTTCGACAAGGAGACGACCAAGGCGGTCGCGCGCCTCGTCGAGCTGCATCTGCGGTTCTACGGATACGGGGAAGCCGGGTGGACCGATTCCGCCGTCCGGCGCTACATCACCGACGCGGGTCCCCTGCTGACGAGGCTGCACATCCTCACCCGAGCCGATGTCACGACTCGGAACCGGAAGAAGGCGGATCGGCTCGCCTTCGCCTACGACGATCTCGAGCAGCGCATCGAGAAGCTGACCGAGCAGGAGGAACTGGCGGCGGTCCGTCCCGACCTCGACGGTCGCCAGATCATGGCCATCCTCGGCATTCCCCCCTCACCCTGGGTGGGCAGGGCCTACAAGTATCTGCTCGAGATGCGCCTCGAACACGGCCCGCTCGCACCGGAGCGCGCCGAAGAGCTGCTGCGCGACTGGTGGTCGGAGAACGGCCCGGTCGAGGGTGCCGAAGAGAGCGATGCCTCGTCGGAGAGCGGTGCCTCCTCGGAGAGCGATTCGCCCGAGGACTGAGCTCTGCACTGCTCATCTGGGCCTTCGGTGGGGACCCGAGGTCATCACCATCTTTATGATATTGACCGATTTCCCCATAGCCTTCTGTATTCGTCGGGTGGACTACGTCTGCCGGATGAATGCTACTTATCAGTCATAAGCAATGGCGCTTGTACTTTTACGGCCACCATTCATCGGTGAATGGTGGGTGAGGAGACTATTCATGGTTCGACCACCTGCGGGCACACGTCTGTCCATCATCAGCGCAGCAGCAGCTCTGGCGCTCGTCGGGATGAGCGGGTCCATTGCGGCCGCGGCTCCGGCCGATCGGCAGGAGCGCGCTCAGGAGAGCCAGTCGAAGGCGAGTGCTCAGGTGGCCTCTCCCGGCCAGAGCGCGGCCGATCTCTCCGGCGCGCTGACCCCCGAGGACCTCGTCGAATCGCTCGTCGGTGATGGGGTCACCTTCGACAACGTGACGTACACCGGGGACGACCTGGCCGCCGGCACCGTGGCCGGAGTCGACGACCTCGAGCTCGGCTCCGGGGTGGCCCTGTCCACCGGTTCGGTGGCCGCGGATCCGTCCTCCATTCTCGGACCCAACGATGACGGCGGGACCACGACGGGATTCGGCAACCCCGGCGATCCGATGCTCGATGAGATCGTCAGCCCGAACACGACGGAGGACGCGGCAGTCCTCGAATTCGACTTCGTTCCCGAGACCGATCAGATCAGCTTCAGCTACGTGTTCGGGTCCGAGGAGTACAACGAGTACGTCGGATCGGATTACAACGACGTCTTCGCCTTCTTCGTCAATGGGACCAACTGCGCGGTCACCGAGAGCGGAGACCGGGTGACGGTCAATTCGATCAACAACGACTCGAACTCCGGCCTGTACAACGACAATGACGTCGACGATGGGGACCCCGCCTTCGACACCGAACTCGACGGCTTCACCACTCCGTTGGTGTGCAGCGCCGAGGTGACGGCCGGCGAGAAGAACCACGTCGAACTGGCCATCGCCGACACCTCCGACGACATCCTCGACTCGGCCGTCGTCATCGGGGAGGGAACCTTCACGGCCAACAGCGCCCCGGTGGCCGAGGACGCGTCCTTCACCACGCCCGTGAACACCCCGATCGACACGCCGCTGACGGCCACCGACGCCGATGGTGACGAACTCGAATACACCGTCGTCGACGAGCCCGCCAACGGCACCCTCAGCGGGACCGGC
>JAPSIC010000151.1 GCA_031179165.1 Brevibacterium sp. | reverse complement strand
TCTCGAAGGACAAGGAGCGCGCGGAGAAGATCGCCCGTCACCTCGACGTCGGCATGTCGAACGTCAACACGCCTGCCGGCGAAGGCGCGGAGATCCCGTTCGGCGGCACCAAGCGCTCGGGCTTCGGACGCGAACTCGGCCCGTACGGCATGGACGAGTTCGTCAACAAGCGCATGTACTACGTCGCCGACTGACGTCGAATCCACTGATGCGCGGGTGTCGCGTCGAGAAGCAGCTCCATTCTTCTCGACCCGGCACCCGCGTTTCGTGTCTTCCGCCGAGGTGGCATGGCGGCGAGTCGTGTGCCCCTACAGCAGCTGACCTCGCATTATTCGATTCCGTGATGGGGCCATCAGGCTTTCGGGGCTTCTGCCCGCCGGGCAGGGCAGGTTGACTGAGTCGGGTAAGCGTCGGATTCAACAGTCCGGCGTCGGAGAGATCAGTAGGAGAAGACATGAGCCCGACCCAGTTTGCCGTCAACAACCGTGAGTACGCCCTCGGCTCCGAGCCGGTCGTCGTCATCTGCATCGACGGCAGCGAACCGGCCTACCACGAGCTGGCGATCGAACACGGCCGGATGCCCTGGCTCAAGAAGACCCTGGAGGGCAACGGTCGGTCATGGCCGGCGCACTGTGCAATCCCCACCCTGACGAACCCCAACAACATGTCCATCGCGACAGGATGGGCGCCCTCGGTGCACGGGATCTGCGGCAACTACATCCTCGACCCGGCCACCGGGGAGGAGGTGCTGATGAACGATCCCAAATACCTGCGCGCACCCACGCTGTTCGCCGCCGCGGTCGACGCGGGACTCGACGTCGCCATCGTCACGGCGAAGGACAAGCTGCGGGCCCTGCTCGCCAGCGGGGTCACCGAGGCAGGGCTCGATCCCGCCGGAACGGGAGAGATCCGGGAGCCGAGGCGGACGGGAATCTGCTTCTCCGCGCAGAAGGCCGACACCGCCACCGTCGAGGCCAACGGCATCGGGGACGTCCTCGAGTACGTCGGAATGGACCTGCCGGACGTCTACTCGGCCGAGCTCAGCGAATTCGTCCTCGCCGCCGGGGTCAAGCTGCTCGCCGACCGGCGCCCGGACATCATGTACCTCACGCTCACGGACTACATCCAGCACAAGAACGCACCGGGCACCGAAGTGGCCGATGACTTCTACGCGATGCTCGACTCCTACGCCTCCCAACTCGACGAGTTGGGTGCTGTGGTGGCGATCACCGCTGACCACGGCATGAGCCCCAAGCACCAGGAGGACGGCACCCCTCGGGTCATCTACCTCGAGAGCGAAGTGGATGCGATCCTCGGCGTCGAGGAGGGTCAGCCCGGCAGCCGCGTGATCCTGCCGATCACCGACCCCTACACCGTCCACCACGGGGCGCTGGGCTCCTTCGCCAATGTCTATCTCCCTGAGGGAGCCGACAGGGAAGCCGTCATCGACGGTCTCACCGGCAAGGACGGACTGACCTCGATCCTCCGGTCGGAGGACGCGGCGGAGCTCTACTCCATGCCGCTCGATCGGATGGGGGACATCACGGTCCTGTCGGACAAGTTCTCCGCCATCGGCCGATACCCCGCCTGGCACGATCTGGACAACCTCGACGTCCCCCTGCGGTCACATGGAGGACTGGGCGAACTCGCGGTGCCCTTCCTCATCAACCGTCCGGTGCCGGCACCGGAGACCACGGCGTCACGCGGGCCCGGCGGCGAAGAGGCGGTCCTGCACAACTATGACGCGTTCTGGGTCGTGACCACGTACGTCAGCGATCAGATTCCCGCAGCCTCGGCGTCGACCGCCTGAACGTGAGGCGCGGGGCTTGAATGTGAGGCGCGGGGCCTGAACATGTGGCGCAGGGACCTGAACATGTGGCGCAGGGCCCGAACACCGGGTCTCCGCTCCCTCCGACAGTCCACGACGCATCCGGCGACCACACCCACCCAATCTCACCACCGGCGCACAGCCGCCGGCTCCTCCACCCGAACACAGGCTTCAACGGCATCAGGAGATCGCAATGGCGCGAATGATGAATGACCCCGACCGACCGGTGACTCTCACCGACGACCTGCCACCCGACGGTCTGACGACCGCACCGGACGAACGCAGCCAGCCGGCCGGCGGCGAGAACTCCGCCCCACCGGGAGCCGTCACCAACAGACACGTGCTGATCAAGTGGCAGATGCGCATCTTCGCGCTCAGCTGGCTCGCCTACGCCGCGTTCTATTTCCCGCGCAATGCCATCTCGGCCGCGAAGGTGGGAATCCTCGACGACGGCGTCATCAGCCGCGCCGGCCTCGGCTATCTCGACTCCGCGTACCTTGCCGCGTACGCCGTCGGGCAGTTCGTGTGGGGAGCTCTGGCCGAGCGCTTCGGACAGCGGGTTGTCGTCGCCGGCGGCATGCTCTTCGCTGCGATCGCAGCCCTGTTCATGGGCCTCATCCCGGCCCTGTGGATGTTCCTGCCGCTGATGATCGTCCAGGGATTGGCGCAGTCGACAGGCTGGTCCTCGCTGAGCAAGAACATCGCCTCCTTCTTCACCGTGGGCAAGCGCGGCCGGGCGATGGGCTTCTTCTCCACCAGCTACGCATTCGGCGGACTGGTCGCCGTCCCCTGCATGGGATGGATCGCCTACAGCGTCTTCGGCTCCTGGCGGTGGGCATTCTTCGTCGGCGCCGCAGTGATGATCGTCGCCCTGGTGCTGTTCCTCATCTTCCAGCGGAACAACCCGCAGGAAGTCGGGCTGCCCGGCATTGACGAGGACCCCGCGCGGCTCAATGAGACTTACCGGCAGCGCTCGCATCGACCCGGTGGAACGCGCGCTCCCGTGCCCGTGGTCAAGGTCCCCAACGAGCGATTCCGGTTCTCGGACCTCCTCGCCGCGGCCCGGCACGACACCATGGTGCTGCGATTGGGCATCGTCTACTTCCTGCTCAAGCCGGCCCGCTACGCGATCCTGCTGTGGGGTCCGGTGATGGTCGTCGACGCCATGCCCGGCGTCGACAAGATCACCGCGATCATGGTCCCCGTGACCTTCGGAGTCGCCGGAGTCCTCGCTCCGGTCCTCATCGGATGGCTCTCGGACACCCTGTTCAAGGCCCGTCGGGTTCCGCCGAGCGTGATCAGCCTGCTCTGCCTCGTCGTCGCCTTGGCAGTGTGGCAGCCTGCCACCTCGCTGAACTCCATCCCCGTCATCGCGATCCTCCTCGGCCTCGTCGGACTCACCGCCTACGCAGCCGACGCCATGATCTCGGGAATCGCCGCCGTCGACTTCGGCACCAGCAAGTACGCGGCGGGAGCCACCGGATTCATCAACGGCTGCGGCTCGATCGGAGCGATCCTCGGAGGACTCCTGCCCGGCCTGATCCCCGGTACGGCCGTGTTCTACATCTTCGCGGGCACGGCACTCATCGCCGCGCTCATCCTCGTCCCGTCCTGGAACCAGCGCCCCGCCTCGGCGTGAGAAGAGAAAGGCATAACCGCATGACCGCTCCAACCGAAGCCCTTGCCCCGACCCACCGGATTCCCGCCCACCTCAGCCACAACTTCATCTCCGGAGAGTGGGTTCCCGCCCGCAGTGGAGCGACCTTCCCCGACCGGAATCCCGCTCGACCCGCGGAGATCATCGCCGAGGTGGCCGACTCCGATATCGACGATGCGCTCGCCGCCGTGGAGGCCGCCCGCCTGGCCGGGCCCGAATGGGCAGGCGTGGGCAGCATCCAGCGAGGGAAGATCCTCTTCCGCGCCGCCGACATCATGGATCGTCGGAAGGAGGAGTTGGCCCGTGTCATCACGACCGAGCAGGGAAAGAAGCTGAGCGAAGCCCGCTCCGAGGTCGAGCGGGCCACCGAGATCCTCCGGTTCATCGCGGGAGAGGGCCGGCGGCTGTCCGGCTCCACCCTGCCGGCGGACGAGCCTCGCTCGATGGCCCTGACCTGGCACCGGCCCCTGGGCGTCGTCGCCCTCATCACCCCGTGGAACTTCCCGCTGGCCATCCCCGTGTGGAAGGCCGCGCCGGCACTTCTGTCCGGATGCACCGCGGTGATCAAACCCTCGCCGCTGGCACCGCTGAGCACGGCAGTGATGGTCGAGATCCTTGCCGAGGCGGGAGTGGCTCCGGGAGCCCTCAATCTGCTCCAGGGCGACCGGGAGCCGGGGGAGGCCCTGACCTCGCACCCGGATGTCCGGGGGATCTCCTTCACCGGATCCCTGCCCGTGGGGCAGAAGATCCAGAGCGCCGCGGCACATCGTCTGGCCCGGACACAGTTGGAGCTGGGCGGCAAGAACGCCGTCATCGTGCTGGCCGATGCCGATCTCGACGCCGCAGCCCGAGCCATCGTCCACGGTGCCTTCGGGCAGGCGGGACAGAGGTGCAGCGCAACGAGCCGGGTCGTCGTCGAGGCGAGCGTGCGGGAGGAACTCGTGAGCCGGATCGTCGAGCGGGTCTCCGGCATGGTCGTCGGCGATCCCTTCGCAGACGACACCGATCTCGGGCCCGTCGTCGACTCCAGCCGACTGGCCGCCTGCGTCGACGCGGTCGAGGGGGCCGTTGCCATCGGCGCCCGAGTGCGGACCGGGGGTCACGCCGTCACGGAGACGGCTGACGGCAGCGGCGGCTATTTCATGGCGCCCACCGTGCTCACCGGCGTCCCTGCCGATTCGGAGATCGCCACCGAAGAGGTGTTCGGGCCGGTGCTGTCCGTCATCGACGCCTCCGGCTTCGATGAGGCGATGGAGATCTCCAACTCCGTGCGCTACGGGATGTCGGGCACGATCTTCACCGAGAACCGGGCGCACATCTTCGATGCGCTCGAACGCTTCGAAGTAGGCATGCTCCACGTCAACCGTCCCGGAGTCGGTGCCTGGCCCCATCTGCCCCACATGGGAGCGAAGCTCTCGCAGTACGGTGCCCCGGAGTGCTCGGCCGAGACGTGGGAGTTCTACACGGAGCTGCGGTCGGCGTGTATCTCATTCTGATCGGAGAACCGGCGGCCTCGGAGGTGGTGGACAATGGTCGTCGTGGGAATGGACCTCAATGTGCTCAGCCTGCGGATCTTCCTGTCCGTGGTGGAGACCGGATCGCTGTCGAAGACGGCCAAGAACCTCTTCGTCTCGCAGCCATCGGTGTCGGGGCACATCCGCAGCCTCGAGAGATCTCTCGACGCGAGACTCCTCGAACGCGGACCGTGGGGTGCGCGCCCCACCGAAGCGGGGAGACTGTTCTCGCAGCGGGCGCGGGAGCTGCTCCACACGCTGTCGGGAATCAACGACGAGATCGCGGCGGCCACCGGCAGCATCGATCGCCGGCTGTCCGTGGCCGGGACTACGACCCTGGGCTCGCACCTTCTCCCGCGCGTCATCGGGGACTTCCTCGGGAGCGGACATGACGCTCAGATCGAGATCGTGGTCGGCAATTCGGAAGCGGTGCTGCAGTCGATCCTCGAGGGACGGACCGGGCTCGGCCTGACATTCGGAACCGTCGTCGACGACGAGATCGACGTGGCGACCCTGCTCTCGGAGCGACTGCGCCTCGTCGCCGAGCCGCATCATCCCCTGGCCGGCAGGACGGTCGAGCCCGAGGAGCTGTCGGGGGAGCGATTCCTCCTGCGGGAGCCGGGGTCCTCGACCCGCGAGGCTCAGGAGCGGGCATTGGCCGTATGGGAGCTCGCCGAGGCGAGGCGATGCACGATCTGGGCCGCAGAGGCGGCGAAGGAAGGGGTACGGGCAGGTTTGGGCGTCACCCTGATCTCCGAGCACGTGGTGGCCAGGGAACTGGGGGAGGGCAGCCTGGCGGAGATCCACGTCGTTCCGGAGCCGGAACCGAGGGAGGTCTACCTGCTCACCACGAAGAGCTACGTCCACAGTCCCCTGGAACGGGCCTTTCGAACGCACCTGCAGGAACTCGAGACCTGGCCGACCTGATCTTCGCAGACCGGAAACGGCCACAGACACACCGAGACACACCGCGTCCGGACGGTGCTCACACCGCGTCCGGACGGTGCTCACACCGCGTCGGACGGTTCTCACACCGCATTGGAGCGGCACGAATTCCGCGTCGAGGACGACGCGGACGATGAAAGGACAGACTATGACTTCCCTGCGAGCGAACGGCGGCGCCACCGGCGGCAAGACGGACATCCTCATCGTCGGAGCGGGAATCGTCGGCTTGGCGCACGCCCATCAGGCTCTGCGTCGAGGGCTGAGCGTACGTGTGATCGAACGCGATCAGCGACCCAACGGCGCCTCGATCCGGAACTTCGGCCACTGCTGCATCACGGGTCAGGGTGAGGAGCTGCGCGCAATGGCCTACGCCTCCCGCAGCGGCTGGCTCGACTGCGCACGGGACGTCGGCTTCTGGGCGCCCGAGGCCGGCGCGCTGGTCGTGGCGCGCACAGAGCAGGAACTGACGGTCCTCGAACAGTTCCGTGCCGAGCGCGGTGATGCGGCCGTCGGGCTGCTCACCTCGAGAGAAGTCGCGGCACGGCTCGGCCGCGGCGACGGGGCCGGACTGCTCGGAGGGGCCTTCCTGCCCGCCGATCTGCGGGTCGATCCGCGCACCACAGCCGGGGCGATCGCAGAGTGGCTCTCTGCTCAGCCGGGGGTCGATGTCCGCTTCGGGGTCACCGTCGGCGCGATCGGCGACGGCCGGGTCACCACCTCGGCGGGAGACTTCGAAGCCGAGCGGGTGATCGTCTGTGTGGGCCACGACCTCGACTATCTCTACCCGGAGGTCGCCGCCCGCTACGAGGTGACCCGATGCTCGCTGCAGATGGCGCTGGCGCCGGCTCCGGCGGGCTTCGCCACCGAATCGGCCGTCCTCACGGGCACATCGCTGACCCGCTATGACGGGTTCACTGCGATGCCGGGGTTCGCAGCGCTCGCCGAGGAGATCCAGCGCTCCACACCGGAGCTCGTGGATTTGGGCGCGAACATCATGTTCACGTTGAGGCCGGACGGGACCGTCCTGCTCGGCGACAGCCACAGCTATGACCTCACCATGCCGCCATTCCAGGAGGAATGGATCACGAATCGGATCATCGCGGAGATCTCCGGAATTCTTGGGGCGAGGCTGGAGATCAGGCAGCGGTGGCAGGGCATCTACGCCTCGAGTCCGCAGACCTCGCTGCTCATCGAAGACATCGACGAGCACACGCGGGCGATCTCGGTGACTTCGGGGATCGGCATGACGATGTGCTTCGGGGTGGCCGCCCAGACCTACGAGAA
The DNA here is from genome assembly GCA_031179165.1 of Brevibacterium sp. Taxonomy (GTDB): domain Bacteria; phylum Actinomycetota; class Actinomycetes; order Actinomycetales; family Brevibacteriaceae; genus Brevibacterium. The sequence goes on along the minus strand of JAPSIC010000151.1, from coordinate 867 downwards.
CTGGGGAGCAAGCGTGGCCGCCGCTGTCTGAGCGCGCAGCGACGGTCCGGTCGACGGCGGTCCGCGCCGGTCCGACGGGCCGGCGCGCGGACAGCCGACGCCCGGCGAATTGTGCGACGGTTGATTCGATTCTGCGCGAAGAATCGGCACGAAGTGCACACAAGGTGAAGCCTCCTCAACAACTGATTGCAATATGCAACTGCGAGGAGTAGTCTGCTGACTATCCAGTTGCAGATTGCAATCAGAAGGGTGGGGTCATGGGAAAGCTGATCGTATGGAATGTCGTCTCCCTCGACGGGTACTTCGAGGGGACTGAGAAATGGGACCTCGCGCTCCACGAACATATCTGGGGTGAAGACCTCAGGCGTCTGAGCATTCGCTTCGGCGAAGAACTCGGTCTGCTCGTCTTCGGCCGGGTCACGTACGAGGGAATGGCCGCCTATTGGCCGACAGCCGACGAGGACCCGGGGATCACCGAGTACATGAACTCCGCGCCGAAGCTCGTGGCGTCGCGCTCGCTGAAAGAGGCGAGTTGGCAGAACACCGAGGTGACGGCCGATATCGTCGGAGAGCTGCAGCGCCGCAAGGAGGCCGATGAGCGGCCGATCTACGTCTTCGGCAGCGCTGTGCTCACCGATGCGCTGCTCCGGGCAGGCCTCGTGGACGAGTTGCTCATCGGAGTCGCGCCAGTAATCCTCGGCGAGGGCACGCCCCTGTTCAAGCCGGCGTCCACGCCCCGGCCGCTCGATCTGGTCGAGGCGCGACCGATCGACACCGGCGGCGTCCTGCTCAGGTACGCCGTGCCTGCAGACTGATGGATGCCGGTGCCCTGAGGGAGCGCGGTGAACCCCGGCAGACTGAAGAGGG
>JAPSIC010000150.1 GCA_031179165.1 Brevibacterium sp. | reverse complement strand
TTCGGATGCCGACTCGTGATTATCGACTCGATCGCGCCAAAGGCATCCTCATCTTCACAGTCGTGCTCGGTCATCTGCTGGCGCGAACATCCCCCTGGGAATCGGATGCACTCCGCGCGCCGATGACTCTCATCTACGCCTTCCACATGCCGGCCTTCGTCTTTCTGGCCGGGATCACCGCCAAGTCGAACCGGCTGGCCGAACGCGTCCTCACCTTCCTCGTCCTCCTCTTCACCGCGCTGCCGCTGATGTGGAGCTGGCTGTGGGGCTTCGGACTCGATCCGGACTACGACCTGCTCACTCCGTACTGGTTCACGTGGTTCCTCCTGTCGATGGCGTGGTGGATGCTCACCGTGCCCTTCATCGAGCGATTCCCCCGCGCCACTCTCACCGTCTCCCTGATCGCCGGTCTGTGCGGCGGAATGCTCCCCTTCATCGACTACGAGCTCTCGGCCGTGCGGTCGCTGGTGTTCTGGCCGTTCTTCGTCATCGGCACGCTCTACGGTCGCGAGATCATCGACTGGGCGAGTCGGCTGCGAGTCTGGCAGAAGCTGGGGCTGAGCACCGCAGCCCTGACCATGGTCGCGGCCTTCTACCTCCGCGACGTCTCGGCCTCCTGGTTCTACGGCGGCGCCCGCTTCGAGTCGCTCGGCGTCGACCTCACCGACGGAATCGGGACGAGGCTCATCCTCTCCACCGGCGCCATGCTCATCACCCTGGCCCTGCTGTCGTGGATGACGAACCGCAGCGGGATCATCTCGACCATCGGCGCCCGCAGCCTTGCCGTCTACATCGGCCACGGATTCGTCGTGCGCGCGCTGCAGCCGATCCTCGACGACAGCCGCGACCACCTCGGCGCGGGCAGGATCTTCGTGATCTGCTTCGCTCTGGCCGTGCTCACCACCCTGGTGCTGTCGTGGGAGCCCTTCGATCGGACCCTGCGAACGTATGCCGCGACGGTGTCAAAGCTGCTGCTGCGGCCCTTCCCGTTCCTCCGAGACGAGCCGGAACGTCGTTCCGCACCGTCCATCTCGGATCGGCAGGATGCGGCCCCAGTCCGCGAGGATGCGCAGGCGCGACGCTGAGGGCCGATGACATCGCGCTGGCGGCAGGTCACATGGCGGTCGAGGATCGCGACACCGTCAGATCCGTGAGGCATTTATGTCATTCTCGACACATTCGAGTTCGCGGTCGTGGTTTCATTCTCGGGCCGGGGCATTTCCTCCGCCCTCCCGCCCAACCCACTGAGGAGAACACATGACCCAGACCAATCCGCTCAAGGAACGCCTCGACGCAGGACCGGTGATCTGCGCCGAAGGCTTCCTGTTCGAACTCGAGAAGCGCGGCTACCTCACCGCCGGCGAGTTCGTCCCCGAGGTCGCCCTCGAACACCCGGACGCCCTGCGCTCCCTGCACGTGGACTTCCAGCGTGCCGGCTCCGACATCGTCGAGGCCTTCACCTACAACGGACACCGCGAGAAGATGCGTGTCATCGGCAAGGAAGACCTGCTCGAACCGCTCAACCGGTCTGCCCTGCAGATCGCCCGCGGCGTCGCCGACGCCAAGCCCGGCAACTTCATGGCCGGTAACATCTCCAACTCGAACATCTGGGATCCCGCCGACGAGCAGAAGCAGGCCGAGGTCCGCTCCATGTTCGAAGAGATGGTCGGATGGGCGGTCGAAGAGGGCGCCGATCTCATCATCGGTGAGACCTTCTACTTCGCCGGTGAAGCGATCGCCGCCGCCGAGATCGCCAAGGCCAGCGGACTGCCCGTCGTGCTCACCCTGGCGCCGATGGCCTTCCAGGAGATGGCCGACGGAGCAGGCATCGTCGAGACCGCCCAGCGGCTCGAACAGCTCGGCGTCGACGTCGTCGGGCTCAACTGCTTCCGCGGTCCCGCGACGATGCTGCCGTGGCTCAAGCGGATCCGGGAGGCCGTGTCCTGTCACGTCGGCGCCCTGCCGATCCCCTACCGCACGACGGAAGAGGAGCCGACCTTCTTCAACCTCTCCGACCCGAACGCGGCGGTTCCGTCCCCGCACGGCCGGACCTTCCCCACGGCCCTGGATCCGCTCCAGACCAACCGCTACGAGATCGGAGCCTTCGCGAAGGAGGCCCACGACCTCGGCGTCAACTACATCGGCGTGTGCTGCGGTGCGACCCCGATGCACATCCGCGAGGTCGCCGAGGCGGTCGGGCTGACCACCGAGGCCAGCCGGTTCTCGGAGAACATGCGCAACCACTTCATGTACGGCGACAACGAGCGCCTCGCCGAGAACGTCGTCGCCCTCGGCAACCGCGCCTGAGCCTCCCCCTGGGCAACCGCGCCTGAGCCACCACTTGGGGCTCGACGCCGCGAAGGCACCGACGCCTTGAACACCTGGAGCGCCAATTCATACCTGTGCAACGGTATGAATTGGCGCTCAGTGCTGTTCATGCAAAGCCACCGGTGGGCACTATCGCCTGCTGTGCGTCGTGCGGTTCTTCCGGGAGGAGTTACGGCTCCCGGGCTGAGCCGGGAGAACGCCCCTGCTTCACGCTGAGCCGGGCGAGACGCCGAGCTGGTCGAGGGCGGCCTCGAGGCGGGCGATCGTGCCGTCGATGTCGCCGAGCTTGTCGAGTCCGAACAGGCCGATGCGGAACGAGGAGAAGTCCTCGCCCTCGCCGCAGTGCAGGGGCACTCCGGCCGCGATCTGGACGCCGACCTCCTTGAAGCCGGCTCCGGACTTGAGCTTCGGATCATCGGTGTGGACGACGACGACGCTGGGCGCGGCGAACTCGGCAGTCGCGACCGAGGGCAGGCCCCTCTCGGCTAAGAGTGTGCGCACCCGGTCGCCGAGTTCGCGCTGGGCAGCGGCGAGCTTGTCGAAGCCGCGCTCCTCGGTCTCGCGCATGAGCTCGGCGTTGTGGGCCAGGGCGTCGGTGGGCATCGTCGCATGGTACGGGGTGCGCCCGGCTTCGTAGTCCTCGGCGATGGACAGCCACTTCCTCAGGTCCATGGCGAAGCTCGTCGACGTCGTCGACTCGACCGCTGCCCGGCCGGCCTCGGAGAGCATGACGTAACCGGCGCACGGTGACCCGCTCCACCCCTTCTGCGGGGCGGAGATGAGGACGTCGACGCCGAGATCGGGCATCGAGGCCCACACCGCGCCCGAGGCGATGCAGTCGAGGACGAAGAGTCCGCCGACTGAGTGCACGGCCTCACCGATCGCCCGCACGTAGTCGTCGGGCAGCAGCATCCCCGAGGCGGTCTCGACATGAGGGGCGAACACGACTCCGGGGCGTTCGCGCTCGATCGCGGCGACCACCTCGGCGATGGGGGCCGGAGCCCACGCCGCCTGGGGTTCGTCGCTGACCGGGGATGCCTGGAGCACGGTCGTCTCACTGGCGATCGCACCGGCGTCGAGGATCTGCGACCAGCGGAAGGAGAACAGGCCGTTGCGCACGATCAGGCACTTCTGGCCGGTGGCGATCTGGCGGGCCACCGACTCCATCGCGTAGCTGCCGCCTCCGGGAACGATGGCAGCCGCGTGCGCAGCGTAGGTCTGGCGGAGGATGCGGTTGATGTCCTGCATCACGTCCACGAAGCGCGCGGACATGTGGTTGAGGGACCGGTCGGTGAAGACCACCGAGTATTCGAGCAGGCCGTTGGGATCGACGTCATCATGTGGCAGTGTCATGGACACAACATTGCCATGAACCGCGGATTCGGGCCACCGCATCCCATACCGCCGGAAACAGCACTGCTCGCGGCTCGCCTGCGCCGTTCCTCAGCGATTCACCGCCGCGCACTGCCGCCTCACAGCTCCACCTCGCTGCGACCGGCCGACCACAGGGTGTGGAAGGTTCCCGGCCGGTCGACGCGCCCGTAGGTGTGGGAGCCGAAGAAGTCCCGCTGCCCCTGGACCAGCGCGGCGGACGATCGCGGCGCACGGATTCCGTCGTAGTAGGCCAGCGCCGAGGACAGGGCCGGCACCGGGATGCCGGCCTCGGCGGCGGCGACGACGACCTCGCGCAGCGACTGCTGGGTGTCGTTGAGGGAATCGCGGAAGTACGGGGCCGACAGCAGCGAGCTCAGCTGCGGCTGGGCGGCATAGGCGTCGGCGATGCGATCGAGGAAGCGGGCGCGGATGATGCAGCCGGCGCGCCAGATCCGCGCCACCTCGCCGAGGTCGGTGTCCCAGCCGAACTCGCGGGCCCCGACGGCGATCTCGTGGAGGCCCTGGGCGTAGGCGAGGATCTTGCCCGCGAACAGGGCCTGCCTGACGGTCTCGACATCGGCCGCGCGGTCGCCCGCCGTGATGGTCCCCGCCGAGGTACCGGCGGAGCGGCTCCCCGCAGAGCCGTCGTCGGAGCCGGTCCCCGCCGAGGCATGGCCGGAGCCGGTGCTCGGCGCGGCGCTCGGGCGTGGCCCGTCGAGGGTCCGACCGGACTCGCGGAGCATGGTCGCCGCGGACAGGGACCGGGCGAAGACCGCCTCGGCGATCGTGGCGATCGGCGCCCCGAGGTCGAGTCCGGTCTTGACCGTCCAGGCGCCGGTTCCCTTGGCCCCGGCCGAGTCGACGACGACGTCGACGAACGGCTTCCCGGTCACCGGATCCGTGTGCGCGAGCACCTCGGCGGTGACCTCGACGAGGTAGGACTCGAGCTCCCCCTCGTTCCACTCGGCGAACACCTCGGCGATCTCGCCGGGGGTCAGCCCGGCTCCGTCGCGGAGCAGGGCATAGGCCTCGGCGATGAGCTGCATGTCGGCATACTCGATGCCGTTGTGGATCATCTTGACGAAGTGGCCGGCCCCATCGGTGCCGACGTGGGCGATGCACGGCTCCCCCGCGGTCTCGGGCTCTCGCGCGGAGCTCGTCTGCAGCGCCTCGGCCGGGGTCGGCGTCGGCACCTCCTCGGGGTCGGTCTCCGGCGGTGTGATCTCGGCCTTCGCGGCGATCGGCTCGAGCAGGGGGCGCAGGCGCCGCCAGGCGGCCTCGGTGCCGCCGACCATCATCGACGGCCCGGTCAGTGCGCCGACCTCGCCTCCGGAGATGCCGACGCCGACGAACTCGACGCCGGACTGCTCCGCCTGCTTCCCCCGGTCGATGGTGTCGGTGAAGAGGGAGTTGCCGCCGTCGACGATGATGTCGCCGGGCTCGAACACGGCGGTGAGATCGCCGATCGCGGAATCGGTGGCCGGGCCGGCATTGACCATGAGGATCGCCACCCGAGGACCGTGGAGCATCGAGGCGAGCTCCGCCGGGGAGGCGGCGACGAGGAATTCCGCCTCCGGGTGGGCGGCGGCCACAGCGCGGGCCCGCTCGACATCGCGGTCGTAGATCGCCACCCGAATGCCCGGCTGGCCGGCCAGATTCCGTGCGAGGTTGGATCCCATGACGCCGGTTCCGATCACGCCTACATCAGCGGCCATCTTCATTCCTCTTCCTCGTCTCGTCGACCGGGCCCCACCGAATCGGATCTCACCCGTGCCTTCCGGCAGGGGGCTCCGGTCGCGTTCCGCGAGCCCCGAACCGGGGCCTCGCCAGTGTCTGCATCTGACAGTACCCTGGTGTCTGACGGCAGGGCTGGGTGTTTGACAGCCGCCGGCAACTCACCTACGGTTCTATAAATCTGATTTATTCACAGCAGTCTAGCAATATCATCATATGTTTTCGAGAGGTTGACGGAGATGGACCACGGCCCGGGCCTTCCCTTCGCGTCCTTGCCTCCTCTCATCATCATGGGCGTCTCCGGCACCGGGAAGACCTCGGTGGGGCGACTGCTCGCCGCGGAGCTCGGGATCGAGTTCCTCGACGGCGACGATCTCCACAGCGCCGCGAACAAGGCGAAGATGCAGGCCGGCACCCCGCTCGACGACGATGACCGGTGGCCCTGGCTGCGCGCCGTGGCGCTGCGGCTCAACTGCGACTCTCCGCCCATCATCGCGTGCTCGGCGCTCAAGCGCAGCTACCGCGACTTCCTCCGGGCCCGGGTTCCGCAGGCGTACTTCATCCACCTGACCGGAGCGCGGGAGAAGATCGTCGAGCATCTGGCCTTCCGGTCGCACGAATTCATGTCCCCCACCCTCGTCGACTCCCAGCTGCGCACCCTCGAACCGCTCGGCGCCGACGAACCCCACCTCGTCGCCCCCATCGACGTCCCGCCCGAGGCCGTCTGCCGGATCATCATGGACCGCCTCCCCGCCGCCCTCGAGGAGCACCGCCGCTCCCTCGGCGTCCGCACCACGACCGCTCAGCCCGACCCCCGTCCCCACGCCGAACCCTAGCCTCGAGGAAGAGGAATGACCGACATCGAACTCAGCTGGACCCTGCCCGCATCCGCCCTGCTGCTCATCGCGGCCGGAGCGATCGCCCTTCTGCTCCTCCTCATCATCCGCTTCCGGCTCCACGCCTTCATCGCGCTCATCACCGTCAGCGTGATCACCGCGCTGGTCGCCGGCATCGCCCCGGCCGATCTCATCACCGTCCTCTACGACGGCTTCGGATCGACCCTGGCCAGTGTCGCCCTCCTCGTCGGACTCGGCGCGATGCTCGGGAGGATGCTCGAGCTCTCCGGCGGCGCCCAGGTCCTCACGGACGCGCTGATCCGGGCGTTCGGGGAGAAGCGCGCACCGCTGGCCCTCGGCGTCACCTCGCTGCTGTTCGGATTCCCGATCTTCTTCGACGCCGGCCTCGTCGTCATGCTGCCGATCATCTTCACCGTCGCCCGGCGTCTCGGCGGTTCCCTGCTCCTCTACGCGTTCCCCGCCGCATTGGCGTTCTCGGCGATGCACATCTTCGTCCCGCCCCACCCGGGTCCCGTCGCGGCCTCGGGCCTGCTCGAGGCGAACGTCGGGCTCGTCCTCATCTGCGGCCTCATCGTCGCCATCCCCACGTGGTACCTGTGCGGGTACCTGTTCGGCCTCTTCATCGGCAAGCGCGTCGACGTGCCCGTGCCGACGATCCTCGCGGGCGGCCGCACCGAGGAGTTCAAGGACTTCGAATCCTCGCCGAGGCTGTCGACCGTGGTCTTCCTGCTGGCGCTGCCGCTCGTGCTCATCTTCCTCAACACCGGCCTCAACTTCGCCGGGCAGGCGGGCTGGATCGATGCCGAGACCACCGGGGCGACGGTCCTGCGGATGCTCGGCGAGACCCCGATCGCGCTGCTCATCACCGTGTTCGCGGCCATGTGGCTGCTGGGCTGGCGCCGCCGCAAGGGTGCCACCATGGTCGAGAACATCGTCGACTCGGCGCTGGGCCCCGTGTGCTCCATCATCCTCATCACCGGCGCCGGCGGGATGTTCGGCGGGGTCCTGCGCGCGAGCGGGATCGGGGATTCGATCGCCGACTCCCTGTCCGCCCTCGGCCTGCCCGTCATCGTGGCCGGATTCGTCATCGCCGCGATCGTCCGCGTCGCCCAGGGCTCGGCGACGGTGGCGCTGACCACCGCGGCCGCGCTCATGCAGCCGGTCGTCGTCGGCAACCCGGACTTCTCGAGCCTGCAGGTCGTCGCGATCGTGCTCGCCCTGGCCGCCGGGTCCGTGTTCGCCAGCCATGTCAACGACTCCGGATTCTGGCTCGTCTCCCGCTTCTTCGGGATGGACACGAAGACGACGCTGAAGACCTGGACCGTGGCCCAGGCGCTGCTCGGCATCGTCGGCTTCGCCTTCAGCCTCGCCCTCTACGGCGTCGTCAGCCTGGTCTGAGCCCCGCCCTCAGCCTGATCTGAGCGGCTCCGTCCGGGGCCGCTCAGCCGGCCTCATCAAGGCCGCATCCGCGGCTCACCGGCCCAGGCCTCCGCCATCTCGGCGAACGCCTTGACCATGATCTTCGTCATCGCCTCATGCGCCCGGTCCGGATCCTGCCGGCCGATCGCATCGGCGACGTCGAAGTGCCACTGCAGCGCGTCGGGGTGCGGGAACTGCGGCATCAGACCGGCCTCGGTGCGCCCCGTCAGGATCTCGGCGACGACCGAGTCGAAGGAGGCGAAGAGCTCATTGCCCCCGGCCCGGAGCACGGCCCGGTGGTAGGCGATGTCGGCGTCGAGGACGGCCTCGAGGTCACCGCTGCGACCGGTCGCCCGCATTCTCGCCGCCAGCTGCATGATCTCCTCCGAGGCGGCGGCCGT
>JAPSIC010000149.1 GCA_031179165.1 Brevibacterium sp. | reverse complement strand
GCGTTTTCGTGAGATGTGCTCGCCGAGGTGACGGCTCGTTGCCGTCGCGCGCGGAACCGACGGCACTAACAGGCACGGATCAGTGTGGGATTGCAGACAATGTGCCCGATTTCTAGCCGTTTTTCAGTTTCGGCCACTATTGTTACCTACAGGTAACTTATTCTGCGTTCGCTGCGACAGTGTAGTGTGCTGGAACTGAACGAGCGAAATCGTGCTCGCGGTGCACCGGTCGACGCAGGTACAGATCAGGGGAGCAGAGAATGGACAGCCATCTGCGCACAGTCGCCGAAACGACAGCCGACACGACACATGACACCACAGGCGGGACTGGAGAGCCTGGAGGCAGCGGGATCAGCCTCCGGGGCTGGAGCCTGAACGGAAAACAGGGAGAGGTCTTCGCCGACGTCGACCTCGACGTCCCCGCCGGTTCGGTCGCGATCATCCGCGGCGCAGCCGGAACCGGAAAGACCTCCCTGTTGCTGTCACTGGCCGGCCGGATGCACGTCTCGGCAGGAACCGGCAACGTCGGTGAGTACGACATCCGCAAGCAGGCCCGAGCCGTGCGCTCATGCGTGTCGGTCGGTCATGTGGCAGGCCTGACCGACCTCGAGAAGGACTTCACAGTCGCCCAGCATCTGGCCGAACGCCTCATCATGCTCCAACCCTGGTACAAGCCCTGGGTCTCGAAATCAACGCTGCGAGAGGTCATCGGGACGATTCGGGACACGATCACCTCCGCCACGGAGGTCATCGACCGGCTGCCTCCGGACACCTTCTCCGCCTCTGATGCCGAGGACGCCGACTTCCTCATCGACGCCGAGGGGGCGACCTTCGTCTCCGACCTCAGCGAGCTGCAGAAATTCCTCCTCGAGTTCAGCCTGGCGAGTCTGTCCCATCCGCCCGTGATCGTGCTCGACAACATCGACTTCCTGCGCGAACGCAGGGATCGGGCCAAGGCGTGGGCGGGCCTGCTCATCTACCAAGAGCTGCGTCGGAAGCGAGATTCCGACAATCCGCTGACGCTCATCGTGACGTGCGAGGACGCCGGGGACGTCGATCTCGTCCTCGACACCTTGCAGGCCGAGATCAGACCCGCCTCGGTGATCGAATGCGAACTCGGATAGCACCGGGTCGGCACGACTGACATCTGAGTCGCGTCGGCAGTCCTCACTTCGTACCATCCCCCCACTCCCAGATCAGCTTAAGGTGACTCCTCAATGTTCTCCCTCCCCTGGTTAGAACTCACTCGCTTCAAACGGCACACGATCACGCGTCTGGCGATCATCGTCGTCGCCGTCATCCCGGCGATCTACGGCGGCCTCTACCTGGCCTCGAACTGGGCGCCCACCGACCACCTCGACCGGCTGCAGGCTGCCGTGGTCAATCACGACACCGGTGCCGAGAAGCCGAAGTCGGACGGCGAGCGCATCAACGCCGGCGACGAGCTCGTCGACAAGATCACGCCTGAGGGCGAAGGCGGGTTTGATTGGCAGGAGACCTCGGCGAAGGAGGCCGATGAGGGTCTCGCCGAAGGACGCTACTTCGCGATCCTCGAGATCCCCTCGAATTTCTCCGAGCGGCTCGTCTCCACCGGAGGCGACGATCCCGAGCAGGCCGGTCTCGAGCTGCGCACCGACGACGCCCACAATTACATCGTCGGTCAGCTTGCGGGAACCGTCCTGGGAGAGATCAAGTCAGGTCTGAATGAGACCACCACCTCGGAATACGTGTCCGAGGTCTATGTCGGATTCAACGACATCCATTCGTCGATGGAGAAGGCCGCAGACGGAGCGAGTCAGCTGGGCGACGGAGCGGTGGAGCTCCACGACGGCACCGGCACTCTGTCCCGGGGCGCTCACGACCTCGACAAGGGTGTGGGCGACCTGGGCAAGGGGATCGGCGACCTCGACGATGGCGCCGCCCAGCTCGTCAAGGGCAGCGGCGACCTCAAGGACGGTGCCGATCAGCTTTCGAAGGGCACCACGGACGCGAAGAAGGGAGCGAAGAAGCTCTCCGACGGTGCCTCCCAGGTGGCTGACGGCACCGCGCAGCTGCACGACGTCGCTGACCAGGCGACCGACAAAGCCGAGGATCTGAGGGGAAAGGCCGGCGACCTCGTCGACGGGGCACGACCGAAGCTGAGCAAGGCCGAAGAGGACTTCGACTCCGCTCGCACCACCGTGCGCGGCGACGTATCCGACCGCATCGCCCAGCTCGAGAAGGACTACCCGGACGATCCGAACGTGGCCAAGCTCGCCGAGGAGATGCATGGCTTGGGCGAGGACCTCGACGGTGCGCACAAGCGGGCCTCGACCGCCGTTGACGATGCCCGGGACCTGGAGGAACCGGTCACGACAGCCGTCGACGAGGTGATGGGGAAGATCAGATCCGCCGACCAGAAGATCGGCGAACTCGACGACGGCGCGCATCAGGTCGCCACCGGCGCCGCCGATCTGCACACCGGTCTGAAGAAGCTCGACTCCGGGGCAGGGCAGCTAGCACAGGGCGCCGGTGACCTCCACGATGGGACGATCACGCTCAAGGACGGAACCAAGCAGGCCAAGGACGGGGCCGGGAAGCTCAAAGACGGTTCCTCGCGGTTGGCCGAGGGATCGACAGAACTCGACAAGGGCGCCGAGAAACTCGTCGACGGGTCGAAGGAACTGGCCGACAAGCTGACAGAGGGTCTCGAGCAGATCCCGACCTACGACAAGGCCGACCGGGAGCACCGCTCGGATGTCGTCGCGGTTCCCGTCGACGCCGACAAGGTCAAGGACAATGCCGTCGACGTCTACGGTGAGGGCCTGGCCGCGTTCTTCGTGTCCCTGGCGCTGTGGATCGGCGGAATGATCACCTACATGGTCATCAACGCGATTCCATACCGGGCGCTGGCGTCATCGGCGAAGTCGACCCGCATCGCATGGGCGGGCTACGTGCCCGGCCTGCTGTTCGGCATTGCACAGGTGGCCGTGCTCTACGCTGTGCTCACCTTCGCGCTCGACTTCACCGCCGGAGCATGGCTGTGGACGCTGCTGTTCTCGGTCCTCGTGGCCGCGAGCTTCCACGCCGTCCACCAGTTCTGCGTCGCACTGCTCGGGGGAGTGGGCCGGCTCGTGGCGCTCGTGCTGCTGATGATCCAGATCGCCTCGGCGGGCGGGACGTATCCCGTGCAGACGGCGCCGCCGATCTTCCAGGCGATCTCCCCGTTCCTGCCGATGACCCACGCAGTCACCGGCCTGCGGACGCTCATCGCCGGCGGCGACATGTTCATCGCGGTCCAATCCGCGGCGGTGCTCCTGCTGATGACGGTGATCTTCCTGCTCGCGACCGTCTGGACATGCAGCAAGAAGCGCATGGTGACCCTGACCCAGCTGCACCCGAGCCTGTCCCTGTGAGGCTGAGACTTCGGGTCGCCGAGGTGGCGGCCGGCATCTTTCGCAGGCCGATCGGCTTCCGGGATGGCGCGGGTCAGTCGGAGCGGAGCGACGACAGGATGCAGAATTCGTTGCCCTCGGGGTCGGCGAGCACCACCCAGGGCTCGCCGCCGGACTGCCCGACATCGACCCGGGTGGCACCGAGGTCCAGGAGTCGTGCGACCTCTGCCTCCTGATCCTCAGGCCGGAAGTCCGGATGCAGCCGGTTCTTCACGATTTTGGCTTCGTGGTCGACGCCGAACAGGATCCCCGGCAGACGCTCGCGACTCGACCGGATCTCGACCTCGTCAGGTTCGTCCATGACGACGACCCATCCCAGGGCTTCGGCCCACCAATGCCCGAGCACCCGAGGATTCCGGGCGTCGACGACGAGCTGCTCCCATTCGAGTGCCATGGACTCAGAGTAGTGCGCGGCGAGGCGCCCGACCAGAGGAGTCAGCTTCGGCCGACCGCACGGGCCTCAGCCGCGGCCGAGGATCTTGTCGATCATCCACTTGATCTGCCCGTGCACGGCGTCCACGGTCATCCGTTCGGGCGTGACGATCGCGTGCAGACTCAGCCCGTCGATCATCGTGAACAGCGCGGTGGAGGAGGGGGCCACCTCGGCGGGGGAGAGGTGACCCTCCTCGGCGAGGACGCCGAGCCAGCGGTGCAGGCAGTCGTATGTGAGATCGTGGCCGTATTCGAGGAGTCTGTGCGTGAGTGCCCGCTTCTCGGGGCCGAGGGCGTTGAGGTGCATGGAGAACCACAGTTCGAGCTGCACGTCCCGGTGCTCGTGCGAGGGCAGGAACTGTGCGCAGCACTCGTAGAGACGCTCAGCCGGGTCGAGGGAGGGGTCGGCGATCGAGAAGTCCTTGATCGCCACGTCGAGGGAGCTGCGGACGACGGCCTCGTGGAGATCGGCTTGGGTGGGGAAGTAGTGGCGCAGCGTCGAGGGGCCGATCCCTGCTTCCTTGGCGACCGCGCGGACGCTGAGGTTCGCGCTGCCCGGCGCGGATCGCTCCGCCAGTCGCATCGCGGCCTGGATGATGGCATCGCGTCGGGACACGTCTCCGCCTCTCTCTTGCATTCCTCCAGCTTAAGCCGCGTGCGGCTGGCCATGTGACAGCCCCTTCCGGGCGGCGGCCGACTGTTGGTACGCTGTGCTGGTACAGTGTACTAAACCTCTCTGCATCTCCCCGGCAGCACTCCCCGACGAGATTGGACACTCCGATGATCGAGAGCATTCAGAACTTCGCCAGCTCGTTCCCCGACTGGCTCCAGTGGGCAGGAATCCTGCTCGTCTCCGCGATTCCCTTCATCGAGTCCTATTTCGGTGCGGCCATCGGCGTGGCGATCGGACTCAACCCCGTCGTCGCCATCCTCATGGCCGTCATCGGCAACGTGATCTCGATGCTCGCGCTCGTCTATGGCGCCGGCGCGCTGCGGGATCGGGCCACGAAGAACAGGGTCACCGAGCCCACGGCCAAACGCCAGCGACTCAAGCGCATGTTCGACAGGTTCGGGGTGCCGGGTGTCTCCCTGCTCGGCCAGACCGTGCTGCCCTCGCAGATCACGTCGATGGCGATGGTGAGTTTCGGAGCGAACCGCAATGCGGTGGCGATCTGGCAGATCATCTCGATCATCCTCTGGGGAGTCGTGTTCGGAGTCCTCGCGACACTGGGCGTCAGCGTCGCCCTGCGCTGAGGCAAGTCACCGTCGCCGAGGTGACCTTGAGTTCCGTGCAGGTGCATGGTCAGCGGCGTGTCCGCGTCAGGACCTCCACCTAGACTGGCCCCTATGACCTCAGCCACCCCGTCTTCAGCCACCACCTCCGGCGAATACGACTTGGAGGCAGCCCCTGGCCCGGGAGCGGGTTCCGGGTTCGTTCCGCAGGCCGCTCAGGTGCCCGCTGACTTCGAGGCGCAGGCGCGGAACATCCTTGTCGAGCTGACGGCAAACCCGGACGCACGGTTCCGCGACGGGCAGCTCGAGGCCATCCACGACCTCGTGGTCGGGAAGAAGCGGGTCCTCGTGGTGCAGCGCACCGGCTGGGGGAAGTCGGCCGTCTACTTCGTCGCCACCCGGATGCTGCGCGCGGCTGGCACCGGGCCGAGCCTCATCGTCTCGCCGTTGCTCGCACTCATGCGAGACCAGATCGCGGCAGCCGAGCGGGCCGGGGTCCGGGCGGCATCGCTGAACTCTTCGAACGTCACCGAATGGGACGGGGTCATCGACGACCTGAAGACCGGCAACGTCGACGTGCTGCTCGTGTCCCCGGAACGGCTGAACAACCCGCAGTTCCGGGACGAGATCATGCCTCAGCTGATGCGGTACCTCGGCCTCATCGTCGTCGACGAGGCGCACTGCATCTCCGATTGGGGTCACGACTTCCGCCCCGACTATCGTCGCATCGGTCACATCCTCCACAACCTGTCGACCGACACTCCCGTGCTTGCCACCACGGCCACGGCCAACTCGCGCGTCGTCGCCGACGTCGCCGAACAGCTCGGCGATCACACCACCGTCGTTCGCGGGGAGCTCGCCCGCGACTCCCTGCGCCTCGGGGTGCTGCCCGGCCTCGACGCCAGCGAGCGGATCGCGTGGCTGGCCGGTCACCTCGGCGACTTCACCGGCTCCGGGATCGTCTACTCCCTCACGGTCAGCGCTGCCGAGGACATCACGCGAATCCTGCGCGACCAGGGGCATGAGGTGCGCGCGTACACCGGTCGCACCGACGCCGAGGAGCGGGAAGAGCTCGAACAGCAGCTCAAGGACAACCGAATCAAAGCGCTCGTCGCGACCTCGGCGCTGGGGATGGGATTCGACAAGCCGGACCTCGGCTTCGTCATCCACATCGGTGCGCCCTCGTCCGCCGTCGCCTACTACCAGCAGGTCGGCCGCGCGGGACGGGCGACCGACTCCGCCGACGTCCTCCTCCTGCCCGGGCCCGAGGACGAACGGATCTGGCAGTACTTCGCGACCGCCTCGATGCCGAACCAGCACGACGCGGTCGCCGTCCTGCGCGCGCTCGACGAGTCGGATGCACCGTTGTCCGTCGCTCGGCTGGAGACCTTGGTCGGGACGAAGCGCAGCCGGCTGCAGCTGCTGCTCAAGACCCTTGAAGTCGAGGACGCAGTGACCAAGGTCAAGGGCGGATACGTCGCGACCGGTCGTGGCTGGATCTACGATCGGGAGCGCTACGAACATGTGGCGCAGGTGCGCGCGGCGGAGGCGCAGGCGATGCTCGGCTACGAAGCCACCCGCGGCTGCCGGATGGAGTTCCTCATCCGGCAGCTCGACGACCCCGACCCGCAGCCCTGCGGCCGATGCGACAACTGTGCCGGCGCCTGGTGGTCGAGCGAGATCTCGGTCGAGAGCCGGCAGGCGACCGCCGGGACGCTGCACCGCATCGGCCTGCCCATCGAGCCGCGCAGCACCTGGCCGAGCGGATTGGCCACTATCGGAGTCCCGCTCAAAGGGCGGATCGCCGCAGGGGAACTGGCGGAGGAGGGACGGGCGATCGCCCGGCTCAGCGACCTCGGGCAGGGGCAGGTCCTGCGTGAGTTCCTTGATCCCTCGGCCGCCGACGCCGAGGTGCCGGCACAGATCGGGAAATGGTGCCTCGAGGTGCTGGGGCAGTGGAACTGGGGGCAGCGCCCCGAGGCAGTCGTGTCGATCCCGAGCGCGCGCAGGCCTACGACGGTGCGATCGTTGGCCGCCAATCTGGCCGCGGCGGGGCGGCTGGTCGACGCCGGTGAGCTGGTGCAGGTCCGCGACCACGGATCGCCCGAGGTCAACAGCGCCTTCCGGGTCAAGGACCTCCACGATGCCTTCGTGGTCCCGCCCGAGGTGCAGGAGGCTGTGACCGGTCGTGCGGTCCTGCTCGTCGACGACGAGGTGGTCTCCCGGTGGACGATGACGATTGCCGCCCGCCTGCTCCGGCAGGCAGGAGCGAGCGCCGTCTTACCCTTCGCCTTGGCGCTGCGGGCGTGAGGAAAGGTGGTTACTTGCCATTGTCGACATGGAGAGCCGCCCGGACATCCCTGATCAGCCTCGGTGTTCGCCACTGCCCCACTGACGCCGCCCACGCAGTCACCGGATAAGAGACTCGGACGATGAAGTAGTTGACATACTCCACGACGCCGAACCCCCACGCGAGTGTCACGAGAATGATCGCCAGCGGATCAGTGGGCAGATTGAACAGGAGTCCGATCAGACCTACCGCCAGGACGAGTGGATTGACGACCCGCAGACCGGCATATGTGCGCGCCAGCGGAATAGGCATGAGTTCGCCGCCGACCCATCTCCGAGCCAGAAGCCAGTAGGCACCGGCTTGGAGCAGGACGAAGAGCAGCGGCAGAAGCGCGAACCACAGAGCCACCAAGGCGCCCGCAGCCGTGACGAATGTACGCAGACCAACGAGTGGCACCAGGGCGAACACGATCAGTGCGGAGAGCTCGCCCATTCCCAGGCTGAGGCACTTGCGCCGAAGCTCCGCGTACCGGCCTCTGTGCCGGAGTTGCCCTCGGTACGGCAGGCGGTCCACGTCAGAGAACCGGCCCATTCAGCCGGCTACACATTCTGCTGCAGCTGAAACCGCGCGCCTTCGGGATCGGCGATGGTGGCGATGCGGCCGAACGGCGTGTCCTCGGGGCCGTCGAGGACGCTGCCGCCGAGTTCTCTGATCGTCGCCGCAGCT
>JAPSIC010000148.1 GCA_031179165.1 Brevibacterium sp. | reverse complement strand
GATCGATGCTGCGCAGGTAGCGGTGTCGCTCCCACCGATCGGCGTCGACTTCGGCTTCGATCCTGGCCCTCACCTCGGGGTCGGTGCCGGGAAATCCCATCCTGTCGATGGCCGCGCGGACGTAGAGGCCGGATCCTCCGACGAGGAGAGGACGCTTCCCGCGGGAGCGCACCTCGGCGATGACGGCTCGGGCCTGGGTCTGAAAGGTCTGGACGTTGGCTTCCTCGGTCACGTCGAGGATGTCGATGAGGTGGTGTGGGATACCGCGGCGTTCCTGGGACGGCAGCTTTGCCGTGCCGATGTCCATGCCCCGGTAGAACTGCATCGAATCGGTGTTGATGATCTCCCCGCCGAGGTGCTCGGCGAGGTCGAGGGCCAGGTCGGATTTGCCGGTGGCGGTGGCCCCGACGACGACGATGATGGGTTCGGCCTCGGTCATCTCAGCAGGTACCCGTGCCGCACAGGGACCTGACGTCGTGGATGTCGACGTCGAAGACCAGTTCGTCCAGGGTGAATGACCCGGTGCGTCGCTGTTGCAGGTGGGTCAGTGCGGTGGTGAGCAGCCCCATCTCGGCATGCACCTCGGCGGCGGTGTCGATGACGGCGTGCAGTGCGGACAGGTCGTCGGCGTGGAGCGCGTCGATGAAGGCCTGGTTGAATGAGTCGGCTCCCGGGGCCGGGGCCAGCGGGGCGTCCTCGGTGGCCGCGACGGACAGGTCCAGGGGTACCACGAGGTCGTCGGCGCTGCCGAGGGGGACGATCATGACCCCGGCGGCGTGGGCATGGAGCAGGGTCACCGCGATGCCGGGGTGGGCGGATTCGCTGGCGGCGCGCTCGTCCGGGTCGAGGTCCGTGACCGCCTGGACCCAGTCGGCCCCCTCCAGCATTTCACCGGTGCGGGTGTCGACGCCCCGGTCGATCCCGTAGCCGCCGAGGCCCGCCAGGGGTGGCAGGGTCTCCACGGGCAGGGACCACCGCTCCCGCCTGCTCAGCACGCCTTCGACCGCGGCCCGGAGGTCGGCGATGCGGGAGGTCTCCAGCAGGTCGACGTTCTCGAGGAGCACGGGTGCGGCGGGAATGAGGGCGAATCGGGCCATCTCAGCTGCCGACGCGGATCGTCGGCATGCCCAGGTTCGTCGCTCCTGTCGTCGTCTGTCCCGGTGCGGGTGCCCCGCAGCTCTCGGCTTGGGCCCGGTCGTAGGCGTCGCCGGCGCGGGAACGCCTGAGGCGGTAGCCGGAGTCGGCGAGCAGGAAGTACGGTTTGGCGTCGGTGACGGTGGCGGTGACGAAGTCGCCCGGTCGGGCGGTCTCGGCGCCGTCGGGGATGCCGACGTGGACGAGCCGGTTGTCGGCGGCCCGTCCGCTCAGTCGAGGCGAGTCGTCGTGGGGCAGGGCGGTGACGAGGACTTCGACCTCACGGCCGATCTGCGCCTTGTTCTCGTCCCAGGCGATCTCGTCCTGGAGGGCGATGAGGCGTTCGAACCGTTCCTGGACGACCTCCTTCGGGACCTGGTCGGGCATGGTCGCGGCCGGGGTTCCCGGGCGGATCGAGTACTGGAAGGTGAAGGCCTGGGCGAAGCGGGCGCGCCGGACGATGTCCATCGTGCCCTGGAAGTCCTCTTCGGTCTCCCCCGGGAAGCCGACGATGATGTCGGTGGTGATCGCGGCCTGCGGGATGCGCTCACGCACGCTGTCGAGGATGCGCATGAAGCGGCTGGTGCGATACGAGCGGCGCATCGACTTGAGGATGGTGTCGGAGCCGGACTGCAGCGGCATGTGCAGCTGGGGCATGACCGTGGGCGTCTCGGCCATCGCGTCGATGACGTCGTCGGAGAAGGCCGCCGGGTGGGGGCTGGTGAACCGGACGCGTTCGATGCCGTCGACATTGCCCACCGCGCGGAGCAGTTTGGCGAAGGCGCCCTTGTCGCGGAATTCGGCGCCGTAGGAGTTGACGTTCTGACCGAGCAGGGTGACCTCGACGACGCCGTCGGCGACGAGGGCTTCGACCTCGGCGAGGATGTCGCCGGGGCGTCGGTCCTTCTCCTTGCCGCGGAGGCTGGGGACGATGCAGAAGGTGCACGTGTTGTTGCAGCCGACGGAGATGGACACCCAGCCGGAGTGCTGGGACTCACGCCGGGTGGGCAGGGTGGAGGGGAACACGTCGAGGCTCTCGAGGATCTCGACCTGTGCTTCCTGGTTGTGGCGGGCCCGTTCGAGCAGGGCCGGAAGTGAGCCCATGTTGTGGGTACCGAAGACGACGTCGACCCAGGGCGCCTTCTTCACGATCGTGTCGCGGTCCTTCTGCGCCATGCATCCGCCGACGGCGATCTGCAGCCCGGGGCGGTTCTCCTTCACCCGAGCCAGACGTCCGAGGTTGCCGTAGAGGCGGTTGTCCGCGTTCTCCCGGACGGCACAGGTGTTGAACACGACCACGTCGGCCTGATCTCCGGTGTCCGCGGGCACGTAGCCGGCATCGTCGAGGAGTCCCGAGAGCCGTTCGGAGTCGTGGACGTTCATCTGACAGCCGTAGGTCTTCACCTCGTAGCTGCGCGGAGTGTCGGTGGGTGAGTCAATGAGTTCAGTCATGGCCCGACTATTCTAGCCGTTCTCACTCAATGGTCCCGTTCTGATTCGGTCGCCCTGCTCCAGCTCAGTCGTCGGCGAGGACTTCGCGGGTGACTTTGAGACACACGGTCGAGGAGAAGCCTCGCCGCGCGAGCATTCCCAGGATCCTGCGCTGCCGCACTTCGTAGTCGAGACCGCGGCTGGAGGCGGCCTTCTTCTCGGCGACCTGGCGGGCGAGCTCCTCCTCACCGTCGACGTCGTCGACGACGCCGGCGATGATGTCGGCCGAGATGCCCTTCTTCGTCAGTTCGCGTTTGAGCGCGGAGCGGGAGAGCTTGCGACGTTCTCGGTGGGCGCGCACGTACCGCTGCGCGAACTCCGCGTCGTCGAGGAGCCGGGACTTCTCCAGCTTCTCGACGAGCTCGTCGATCACGGGGGCCGGGATCTCCCGCTTCCCGAGCTTCTCCCGCAGTTCGGCACAGGAGTGATCGCGCATCGCGAGCATGTTCATCGCCGTCTTCTTCGCCTTCGCATAGGCGGCGTCGAAGTCGGAGTCGTCGAGCTCGTCGTCATCCTCGTCGCTGTCGTCGAGCTCGTCGTCATCCTCGTCGCGATCGTCGTCGGCGGCGCGGTCCTCGAGGGCGTCGGGGTCCTGCTCGGCGGCAGGACGGTCGTCAGCGTCGGCGGACGTCGCGGCGGGGCCGGTGAGGAAGAGCGATTCGCCTTCCGCGTGCCGCCGATCGATCTCGCTGATCGCCGATCTCAGCGCCTCCAGCTGATCTGCCGTCCTCCCCCAACCGCTGCCTGGGGCAGCCGGTTCGGCAGAGGCGTGGGACTGGCGGTCAGGAGATCTCGACGTCATCGGCCGGAGCTTCCGCGGGAGCGTCTTCTTCCGTCTCGTCGACCTTGATCATGCCGAGCTTGTGCTTGATCTTCAGTTCGATCTCCTCGGCCAGACCGGGGTTGTCGCGGAGGAAGTTGCGGACATTCTCCTTGCCCTGCCCCAGCTGGTCGCCGTCGTAGGTGAACCAGGACCCGGACTTGCGGATGATCCCGTTGTCGACACCCATGTCGATGAGGCTGCCTTCGCGGGAGATGCCGTGGCCGTAGAGGATGTCGAACTCGGCCTGCTTGAACGGCGGAGCGACCTTGTTCTTGACGATCTTGGCACGGGTCCGGTTGCCGACCGCGTCCTGGCCCTCCTTGAGGGTCTCGATCCGGCGGACGTCGATGCGCACGGAGGCGTAGAACTTCAGCGCCTTGCCGCCCGAGGTCGTCTCCGGGGATCCGAAGAAGACGCCGACCTTCTCACGCAGCTGGTTGATGAAGATCGCGGTGGTCTTCGACTGGGCCAGGGCACCGGTGATCTTGCGCAGTGCCTGCGACATCAGACGGGCCTGGAGACCGACGTGGCTGTCACCCATCTCGCCTTCGATCTCGGCCTTGGGCACCAGTGCGGCGACGGAGTCGATGACGATGACGTCGAGGGCACCGGAGCGGATCAGCATGTCGGCGATCTCCAGCGCCTGCTCACCGGTGTCCGGCTGCGAGACCAGGAGCTGATCGGTGTCGACGCCGAGCTTCTTCGCGTAATCGGGATCAAGGGCGTGCTCGGCATCGATGAAGCCCGCGATGCCTCCGGCCTTCTGCGCGTTGGCGACGGCATGGAGTGCGACGGTGGTCTTACCCGAGGATTCCGGGCCGTAGATCTCGACCACACGCCCGCGCGGCAGACCGCCGATTCCCAGCGCGATGTCCAGGGCGATCGAGCCGGTGGGGATCGCCTCGATGGGTTCGCGAACTCCGTCGCCGAGGCGCATGATCGCGCCCTTGCCGTAGTTGCGGTCGATCTGCCCGAGTGCGGCTTCGAGTGCCTTCGAACGGTCATTGCCGGTCGGGATCTGCAGGTTCTTCGCTGTACGTGCCATGACGTCTCCTCAACGTTTGTTTTTCCTTTGAGACCAAGGCTAGGAGATGGCACTGACATGACGACAGAGGAGGATCATCCCCTGTGGACAACCGGCCACTCATGGTCACAGGTCCCGTGATTACTCACCAGCATAGCTCACATGGGAACAGGTGTTCTATATGTTTCGATGCGTGTCGGAATCGATCCGACACACGACCCGATGACGACGGGAACGTGCTCCCGCCGATAAGATACCGCCGAGCCGGAAGAGGCTCGAGCCGGGAACGCATCGAGTCGGATCAACCCGGTCAGAACGGGCGGGACCGGGGCTTCTCGCGGCCCAGCCGACGGGACTCGGGCACGCCCATCGCGTCGCAGACGGCGATCCAGATATCGCGGGGATCGACGCCCGCTTCGAATGCCTGCTCGGCGGTCCGCGACCCCAGCGTGCTCAGCGCCAGGTCGGTGTGCAGGGACGCCGCTCGCGCCTCGCCGAACTCTTCGTTCATCAGGACCCAGTAAAGGGTGTGACGCATCAGGGCTTGGCTGCCAGACGTGGTGCACCATAGCTGCCCGGACGTCCGAGGATCTTGTCGGAGAGCTCCTGCGGAATGGTGTCGGGGATCTTGACGCCCTCTTCAAGGGCGAACCGATCCGAGACCTCGCTCAGCAGGGCTGACAGCGGCAGGTCCAGTGCTTCGCAGATCGCGGAGAGCAGCTCCGAGGAGGCTTCCTTCTGTCCGCGTTCGATTTCGCTCAGGTAGCCCAGTGATACGCTCGCGCCCATCGAAACGTCACGAAGGGTGCGTCCCTGACGGCGTCGGGCGGAGCGCAGTGCGTCGCCGATTTCGACTCTCAGTAACATGGTGCGCCCCTTCCTCAGTTCACGCGTACCGACTGGATCCTGCTCTCAACTTTACAGCCCGGCGCTCGATATGCGCCAACCTTCGTTGAGGGGCTGATGGTTTTGCCAGTCCATTCAGAGAAACCGGCGGCGGGTTCGAGTCCAAGTGTCATCAGTGGGACAACGGTGTGGGGCCGGGAGTTATTCCGCCGCCGACGGTCCGAAGGCCAGCTGGGAGACGAAGTCGGTGAGCGTCGTGACCATGACCTCGACCGTGAGCGCGCGGATCGTGTCCCGGTCGCCGGTGAAGTGGTGTTCGCTGACCTTGGCCTGGGAGCCGAAGGCGATCGCCGTGAAGACGAGTCCGACCTCTTTGCCGTCCTGCGGATCCGGGCCGGCCACCCCGGTGCAGGACACGCCGATGTCGGCCACGCATCTGCGAGCGGCTCCGGCGGCCATCTGGGCGGCGACGACCGGGTCGATGGGTCCGACCTTCTCGAGGTGGGCGGGGTCGACCCCGGCCAGGCTCGCCTTGAGGTCGGTGGCGTAGGTGACGAGACCGCCGCGGACGACGGCCGACGCCCCGGGCACGTCGACGAGGGAGGAGACGAAACGGCCCCCGGTCAGCGATTCCGCCGAGGCCAGCGACAGTCCCATCGCCGTGCACGTGGTGATCAGGCTCCGCGCGCGGGAGTGCAGATCACCGCTGCCGGTGTCCCCCGCCTCCGCGGTGCCGGTGTCCGGTGCCTCCGCGGTGCCGGTGTCGGGTGCCTCCGCGGTGCCGCCGTTGCCTGCGCCGTCGTCCATCGCCTCAGTCCCGGTTCTCGCCCTTGGCCAGCTTCGCCGCCTGCAGGCAGTAGTCGATGCCGGTGACGACGGTGACGATGATCGCCGCGATGAGGATGACCCAGGCGACGACGAGGAGGACGGAGGCCGCGGGGTCGGGGATGACGGCGGCGAGCGGGAACAGCAGGAGGAAGAGTCCGATGGCCACGGTCTGGAGGACGGTCTTGATCTTGCCGCCGCGGGAGGCGGGCATGACCGCGGTTCGGATCATGAAGAACCGCAGCACCGTGATGCCGAGCTCCCGGACGAGGATGATGACCGGGACCCACCAGGGGATCTCCGCGATCAGCGCGAGGCCGATGAGCGCGGCGGCCATCAGCGACTTGTCCGCGATCGGGTCGGCGATCTTGCCGAAGTCGGTGATCAGGTTGTACTTGCGGGCCAGATCGCCGTCGACCTTGTCCGTGGCCATGGCGAGCAGGAACACGGCCAGAGCCCACCACCGCATGGTGACGTCCTGCCCGCCGTCGGCCAGCAGGAGGATGAGGAAGACGGGAACGAGCAGGATCCGCAGGACCGTCAGGGCGTTGGCGATGTTCCAGGGGCTCGGTGCGGCTGGCGAGGAGGTGGGTTCTGCGCGATCTATCACGCCTCAACCCTAGCGGAGTCCGCCCGCAAACGTGGAGAGCCGACCGTCTGCTCGACGATCGGCTCTCGGACGTCAGCGCCCGGTCAGCTCCCAGGCGTCGTCGCCGCTGGCCTCGACGACCTCCAGTCCGGTGTCGGGGTCGACGTCGCCGGGCCTCAGGTCCTCACCGTGGGTCAGCGAGGCCCCGTAGGCGCCCGCTCCCCCACGGGAACCGCCCGTCGGCCCGGCGTCGTAGTCGTCGTCGAACTCCTCGTCGTAGTCGCCCGCGACCGATGCCGGGGCTCCACCCGCCTCGGCGTCGGCCCCTCCGGCCGGTGGGGTCTCGCCCTTGATCACGGCGAGCGTGGCGGGCAGGTCCTCCGGTCGCACGAGCACGTCGCGGGCCTTCGAGCCTTCGGAGGCGCCGACGATGCCGCGCGATTCCATCAGGTCCATGAGCCGGCCGGCCTTGGCGAACCCGACGCGCAGCTTGCGCTGGAGCATCGAGGTCGATCCGAACTGGGTCGTGACGACGAGTTCGGCGGCCTGGAGGAGCAGGTCGAGGTCGTCGCCGATCTCCTCGTCGATCTGCTTCTTCGGGGCCTCGACGGCGACGTCGTCGCGGTAGTTCGGCTGCAGCTGACCCTTGACGTGTTCGACGACCTTCTCGATCTCGGACTCGTTGACCCAGGCGCCCTGCACGCGCATCGGCTTGGCCGCACCCATCGGCAGGAACAGCGCGTCACCCTGACCGATGAGCTTCTCGGCGCCGGGCTGGTCGAGGACGACGCGGGAGTCGGCCAGGGAGGACGTCGCGAACGCCAGTCTCGAGGGCACATTGGCCTTGATCAGGCCGGTGACGACGTCGACGCTGGGGCGCTGGGTGGCGAGCACCAGGTGGATGCCGGCGGCGCGGGCGAGCTGGGTGATGCGCTGGATCGAGGCCTCGACGTCGCGCGGGGCAACCATCATCAGGTCGGCGAGCTCGTCGACGACGACGAGCAGGTACGGGTAGGGCTGGAGGTTCCGCTCGGAGCCGGGCGGAACCTGGACGCGGCCCTCCCTCACGGCCTTGTTGAACTCCTTGATGTGCTTGAACCCGAAGTTCGCGAGGTCGTCGTAGCGGGCGTCCATCTCGCGCACGACCCATTCGAGCGCCTCGGCGGCCTTCTTGGGGTTGGTGATGATCGGGGTGATCAGGTGCGGGATGCCCTCGTAGATCGTCAGCTCCACGCGCTTGGGGTCGACGAGGATCATCCGGACCTCGTCGGGGGTGGCCCGCATCATGATCGAGGTGATCATCGAGTTGACGAAGCTCGACTTACCGGCGCCGGTCGCACCGGCGACGAGCAGGTGGGGCATCTTCGACAGGTCGGCGACGACGA
>JAPSIC010000147.1 GCA_031179165.1 Brevibacterium sp. | reverse complement strand
GGCGCCCGGTGACCGTCGGGCACCTCCGCCCGGCACTCCCCTGCTGCCGGGGACACCGTCTTGGATTCTGAGAACCAGATGGTCATATCGTGTGTGAAGGCAATAGCCTCGACCCCAGTGAGTCTCTTCTTCTCGTCCCGGTGGAGCCTAGGAACCTCCCGGTGGAGCCTTGGAACCTGCGACTCCGACCATGCACATCTTCGAAAGGTCACTCATGGAAGCGATATTCGCTGCCGCCGTCATACTCGCCTTCATCGCTCTGGGCGAGTTGGTGTCGATCTGGTCCAAGGCCCGCATCCCCAGCCTCCTCGTCGCGATGCTGGGCATCTTCATCTTCGCCAAACTGGGTGTGGTCCCGACGTCGATCGTCGACGATTCCATGCTCGTCCAGGTCTACACGATCCTCGTCGCGCCGCTGCTCTTCCACATGGGGTCCCTGATCCCGCTGCGGACGATGCTCAAGCAGTGGCGGTCGGTGATCATCACGGTCTCCGGCATGCTCGTGGCGGTGCTCCTGCTCCTCCTCGTCGTCGCCCCGCTGTTCGGCTTCGCGCATTTCGTCGCCGGTGCCGGACCGCTGGCCGGCGGCATCGTCGCGACCAGCCTGACCACCGAGGGCCTCACCGCGCACGGGGCCGCCTCGGCCATCATCGTCCTCCCCGCCCTGGTGCTCATGCTCCAATCCTTGCCGTCGATGCCGCTGACGAACTTCCTCCTGCGCCGTTTCGCCACGAAGCTGCGCGACAGCGGCGAGCTCCACACCCTGGCACTCCAGCACCATCGGGACGAAGAGGTGGCCTCGAGCAAGAAGAAGCTCATCACCCTGCCCCACTTCCTCGTCGAGAACCAGCTGTTCATGCTGTTCATGATCCTGCTCGGTGGCTCGGCCGCCACCCTGCTGGCGATCCCGACCCACATCCCCTCCTCGATCCTCGCCCTCCTCCTCGGCATCGCCTCGACGACCATCGGGCTGACCCCCGAACGGGTGATGGAGAAGTCGAGCTCGTTCGGAATCGCGATGGCCGGCGTCATCGCGATCGTCATGGCTCCTCTGGTCACCGCGTCCGTGCAGGACGTCATCAACGCGTTCCTGCCGACCATCACGATCCTCGTCGTCGGCGGAGCCGGCATCGTCATCGGCGGATTCATCGCCACCAAGCTCCTGCGCTGGCGGGCACCGCTGGGCATGTCCGTGGCGCTCACGGCCATGTACGGCTTCCCCGCCGACTACCTGCTCACCCATGAGGTCGCCCGCTCCGTCGGCCGTGACCGGGACGAGAAGGACGCCCTGCTCAACGTCATGCTCCCGCCCATGCTCGTCGGCGGATTCACCGCGGTCAGCAGCGGCTCGGTCGTCATCGCCAGCATCCTGGTCGGGCTGCTGTGAGACCCCCGGCCCCCGCCGGGATGACCGTCGACGCCGAAGCCGCTGCCCGCGCCAACGACCGCAACACCCCCGCACCCACCGCCGCCGAAGGAGGCCCCATGTCCCATCTCGCCGCCGAGGCGGACGAACTCCTGCCGGATCTGCAGACCCTGCGCCGTGAGCTGCACGCCGATCCCGAGATCGGCCTCGACCTCCCCCGCACCCAGGCGAAGGTCCTCGCCGCCCTCGAGGGACTCGACCTCGAGGTGAGCACGGGAGAGGGAACCACCTCGGTGGTGGCGGTGCTGCGCGGCACACACCCGGACCGGCCGCGGACGGGAGCGCCGGCGGTGCTCCTGCGCGGAGACATGGACGCACTGCCCGTCGAGGAGCTCACCGATGAGCCGTTCCGGGCGACGAACGGGATGATGCACGCCTGCGGACACGACCTGCACACGGCGGGACTCGTCGGTGCGGCCAGGCTCCTCCATGCTCACCGCGACGAACTGGCCGGGGACGTCGTGTTCATGTTCCAGCCCGGTGAGGAGGGGTACAACGGCGCCTCGGTGATGATCGGGGAGGGAGTCCTCGACGCCGCCGGCCCACGCGTGAGCGCGGCCTACGGGGTCCATGTCCACGTCGGCGAGCGCGGGGTCGTGTCGACGAAGCCGGGCACCCTGCAGGCGGGGGCGAACGAACTCCACGTCACCATCCATGGCCGCGGCGGGCACGGGTCGCAGCCGCAGACCGCCGTCGACCCGGTCCCGGCCCTGGCCGAGCTCGTCACGGCCCTGCAGAACATGGTCAGCCGGCGCATCGACGCCTTCGACCCCATCGTCCTGTCCGTCACTCAGCTGCGGGCCAGCGAGGCGATCAACGTCATCCCCGCCTCGGCGTCCCTGGGCGCCACGGTCCGCACCCTCTCGCCGGAGTCCCTCGACATCGTGCGCACGCAGTCGCAGCGTCTGGCCCGGGGCATCGCGGAGGCCCACGGCTGCACCGCCGAGGTCGACTTCGAGGTGAAGTATCCCGTGACGGTCAACGACGACGCCGAGACCGCCTGGGTGCTCGAGGAGCTGCGGGGGCTGCTCGGTCCCGGCAGAGTCGAGGTCGCCGCGCAGCCAATCATGCCCAGCGAGGACTTCTCGTTCGTCCTCCAGGAGGTGCCGGGCACGTACATGATGCTCGGGGCCGAGCGCACGGACGTGCCCGCGGAGAGGCAGGGGAACAATCACTCCCCGTTCGTCGTCTTCGACGACTCCGTCCTCGGCGATCAGGCCGCGCTGCTGGCCCACCTGGCGATCGAGCGGCTGCGCCGGACGGATCGGCCGAGCGCGGGCTCCTAGCCCGGTTGCTCAGGCTCTCGGTCCCGGCGGGCTCGGTTCGCTACCTCCGGTCGGGACCGAGCCCGCCGGTCGGCCGTCGCTTCCTCCGCCACCACCGTTGAGGCGGTTCATCGCTCCCCCGTTCCCGGCCCTGCGCCGGGGACGGGGTTTCGTCGTTCCGCAGCGTCGCTGCGGCCCGGCGACGCTCATGCCAGTTCGCCACCTCGGCCTCGATGTTCCGGGGCGGGGTGAAGACTGGCGGACCCTGGCGCAGCTCCATGACGGCCGCCCGGACCCGCTCGTTGAAGCCGGCGAGGTGGTCGCGGACGTCCTGTTCCCGGGTGAAGGCATCAAGGGTCTCCTCCATCTGCGCGTTCTCCTTGCGCAGTTGGAAGGCGGCCGGGGCGACGCCGCTGAGCTCCTCGGCCTCCATCTTCTGCTTGATCCACCAGTCGGGATCCTCGGCGTTGTGGAGTCCCTTGAGCGGCCTGCCCATGCCGGGCAGGTCATCGAAGTCGCCCCGTGCGATGGCGTCCTCGAGCGCCGATCGCACGACCGCGTTCCGGTCGGTCAGCGATTCGATGCGGCGAGGCGGTTCTTGGGTGCTCATACTGTGTCCTTCGGCTCAGCAGGTCTGTTTCCAGGCTAGCGACGAGTGCGGGAGCGAGCAATGGTGCATCCAGGATGGCCCCCGTAGGCTGATTCGATGATCGAGAATCCGTATGTCCGTCCAAGGCGCGGGAGGTCACAGCGGCGCCCTGTGGCGGGTTCCGCTCGGATTCCTCGACTCGTTCCTGCAGTATCGGCATATCTCTCCCGAGAAGATGCGGACATCTCTCACCCTCGCCCATCCGGAGTTGGATGAGTGGACGCCGATTTCACTCAGCCTGCGCGTGGCACAGCGAACATCGGCCCGGAGCACTGTCGTCGTTCTCCGCGAATGCGGTCACTTTCCGATCGACGAGCCTGGAATCTCGGACCTCCCCCAAGGCGATCTCGGAGATCGCGACCCGGCTGGCGGAATGATGGCCGATCATTCCGGATGAGGGCACACTGCCGCGGTAACGGAAGAGGAGATCATGGAGAAGCGGTGTTCTCACGCGTGCCGCTCAACGCCCAGGAAGAAGGTTCACGCCGCCCCATCGCTGAGCGACCGCTCAACTCTCTACGTCATGCGAACGGTCCGGGTGTCACTCGACGGCTCGCTCGATCGTCAGGAGATCTCCGGGTTGACAGTCGAGGGCCGCGCAGACGGCCATGAGCGTCGAGTATCTGATGGCTTTGGCTCGATTGTTCTTGAGCACCGAGAGATTCGCCAGGGATACGTCGACTGCTCGGGAGAGCTCTGTCAGGGTCATGCCTCGCCGAGTCAGGAGCAAGTCGAGGTGACAGACGACCCGTGCGGATCCGAACGCCTCGACCATCAAACGAGCCCGTCGATGTCGTCCTGCGCCTGGCGACCCGAGCTGAAACATCGACGCAGCAACTCGATCCCTCCGACGGTCCCCAACAGGAGGAACGCCTGCATCGAGGAGATACCCGCGCCTGCCTCGTCCGCAATCCCGAGGTCCCGGGAAGCGAGATTGCTTCCGAGGATCGTCACCACGACATACAGTCCGAACCCTCCGGCGATGAACCACTCGAGAGCACCCAGCGCCCTGATGGCTCGGTCCGTGAAGGGAGTTCCGCAGGCGATGTCCCTGATGACGGGCACAAGTGCCACTGCGCAAGCGATGGCGGTAAAGATCAGCGTGACCTTGGAGATGATGAGGAACACGATCGTCTCCGTGGCCAGCGCTTCAGTTGGCGCAGCGAGCTCGGTGATCCCGACGAGCCAGGCCGTACCTGCAGGGAAGGTCAGCGAGGCAAGGGGAGCATCCAGGGCCAGCGGGAGGCTGATCTCGGCATGCAGGAGACCGCTGATCAGATCGGCGATCGAGTAGGCGACGAAGAGCCCGATCGCGAGGCCCACCCACAACCCATATCCGGCGCCGAACGCCTTCGTTGTGGTCCTATCCGTCCGCCCGTTCACCTTACGGCTTCGCTCGGCCATTCCCTCTCCTGCTCTTATCGGAATTCGATGTATCGATATTCAATATACATCATGATTATCGATAAGCTGCTAAGAGCAGGGTCTCTGAACGTGCCCCGCCGCCGACTCGACGATGCTGGGCGTCGACGTCGCCATCAAGGCGGCCTCGAAGCTGCTCGGTCGCTCTCGGTCGTCGTTCACGACGGCCACATGGCGCACATGCTCGAGGGCGTGGGCCGAGATGCTGCCGAGCAGGCATTTGCGCTGGTCCTTCGGTGGATCACCCTGAAGCACCCCAACAGGACGTCCCACAGTTCTCTGACACTCAGCCCGTTCTGACAGTGTCAGACGGGTGCGTGGACGCATACGACCAAGGCCCGGTGACCGACGTTTCCGTTGGTCACCGGGCCTTGGTGCTTCCCGTGGCAGGTATAGGATTCGAACCTATGAAGGCAATGCCGGCTGATTTACAGTCAGCTCCCTTTGGCCGCTCGGGCAACCTGCCAGGATGTGTGCGCTGGGCACTCGAAAAAGAATACTAGGACTTCGACCGATTTCCAAAAGAGATTCCGCCCCGCGACCCGATTTAGACGCAGATCACATTCGAGGGCGTCGACTAGACTTGAGGACCAGAAACAAAGCTGATCAGTCCCATCGAAGGAGTATCCGTGCCCAGCGAGTCATCGTTCGACATCGTCAGCAAGGTCGACCGGCAGGAAGCCGACAACGCCCTCAACCAGGCGGCCAAGGAGGTCAACTCCCGCTACGACTTCCGCGGCACCGACGCCTCGATCGCCTGGAGCGGTGAGAAGGTGTTGATGAAGGCCACCTCCGACGACCGGGTCGCAGCGATCCTCGACGTATTCCAGTCGAAGCTGGTCAAGCGGGGCATCTCGCTGAAGTCCCTCGACCTCGGTGAGCCCTACCCCTCCGGCAAGGAGTACCGCCAGGAGGCCACCATCAAGGAGGGCATCGACAAGGAGACCGCGAAAAAGATCTCCAAGATCATCCGCGACGAGGGCCCCAAAGGGGTCAAGGCTCAAATCCAGGGCGAGGAGCTGCGCGTGAGCTCGAAGAAGCGCGACGACCTCCAGGAGGTCATCGCGCTCCTCAAGGGCAAGGATCTCGACGTCGACTTGCAGTTCGTCAACTACCGCTGAGCCTGCCCGTCGAGCTGTCGGGAGCAGCTCGACCACATCGCCCGCTGGGAGCAGTCGGCGATGCGCAGCAGCTCGTCGCGCCCACTCCCCGATCAGATTGGGCGGAGAGGCCGTGTCAGCTCGAACTCGTCCGTGCTGGAGGGCCAGGGGCCTATGCCGCACCTGGAGAATCCGGCGGACCTCTCCGCCCTCATCGATTCGCTGAGTTGAGCAGCTGGCCGCGACCGCTCACGGCAGTTCGTGCGGGATGTAGTACACGCCCTTGGAGTCCTCCTCGACCCGCACGCGCAGCACGTCGTCGACGGCGACATAGTCGCTGACCTTGATCGTGCCGGTCTGCGGGCTGAGCTCGCGCACCGCGAAGGCGGGGATGAGACCCTGGCGTCCGTCGCCGTCGACGGCAAGAGCGTATTTGGGGCCGGTGGCCCGGACCTTGACCTCGATGACACCGTGTTCGTCGGCTCCGGCGAGGAGTGCCGGCTCCGGGTTCGTCAGGGCGGAGAGCTCGACGGCCAGGACATCGGCCATGTCATCGACGGTTGCGAGCATGTTCGCCATCGCCCGGGCGAACTCCTGGTGGAGCTCGCTGGGCTTCATCGCTGCCCCCGGCTTGTACATGTCCTCATGGGTGAGCTCACTCCACGCGTCCTGCAGCCGCGTCTTCACCTGGATCTCCGCATAGACGGGAGCGGCGTCGTCGACGGGGATCTGCAGGGTGACGTGGGCGGCACGGTAGCCGCTGGGCTTGGGCGGGTCGACGTAGTTCTTCTCCTCGATGAGGACGAAGGATCCGAGCTGATCGGGGTCGCGCAGGGCATCGAACATCATCACCTGGTCGCGCGGCGATTTGCACAGCACCTTGACCCCGACGATGTCACGGACCTGGTCCTCGACGTCCTGCCAGGAGGTGATGACGACCTCTGGGTCCTCGGCGGCCCTCTCGGTGAGCTTCGCAAGCGTCCGAGCCGGGTCCTTGATCCGGTGCCCGTCGACGTCGAGGCGTGAGATGTCCTGGGCCTTGAGCAGGTCCCGCTGCTGCTGTTTGAGCCACAGCTTCATCTGCAGCGCGGCCGATTCCCAGGCCTCCCGCCGATGCTCATAGGCCTGCTCGACGAACCGCCGCAATGCCGAATCCGCGCTCACCGTGTCTCCTGCCGAAGAGGTTCCTGACGAGACCATCAAACCACGAGCGCGCCACCGAAGAGGTGACGCGCTCGTGAAAGATGCTCAGTGTCTCAGTGACCGGCCGACGAGGAGCCGACTGCCTCCGAGCAGGCCAGCGCCCGCGCCTCGGCGAGCATGCCCTCGCGGGTGGCGATCTTCTTCCGCTCCCGGCCCTCGGCCTCACCGAGCGCGATCTCGGCCGCCTCGAGGCGGTGGTAGCCCTCCCAGTCGGTGTAGTCGACGCCCTTGGACTCGAGCAGCTCGACGATCGAGCTCTCATCCGGGAACACGGGATCCGTCAGCACCCCGGCTGCACGGTCCTCGAGGATGTGGGTGATCGTCTCCAGCGCATCGCCCTTGGTGTGCCCGATCAGACCCACCGGGCCGCGCTTGATCCACCCGGTCGCGTACACACCCTGGACCACGTCGGCCTCAGCGGCCTCGGCCTGATCCAATGTGTCGACGACCCGGCCCTCATGATTCGGGATGACGCCCTTGCGGGGGTCGAATGGCAGCTGCGGCAGTGCGGTGCCGGTGTAGCCGACGGCCCGGTAGACGGCGTCCATCTCCCAGTCGACGAACTCGCCGGTGCCGTTGACCCCACCCTGTCCGTCAAGCTCCTGGCGTTGCGTCCGCAGCCCGGTCACCTGGTCCTCACCGAGGATCTCGACCGGGGCGTGGAGGAAGTGGAGATGCAGCCTGCGAGGCGCACCCTTGGGATCACGCAGCGTGAAATCCGTCAGGGTCTTCGTCACCTGCTTGACCTGGTTGTTCGAATGGATCGACGCCATCGACGCCTCGTCGAACTCGAAGTCCTCCGGGTAGACGATGATGTCGACGTCCTTGACATGCCCCAGCTCCCGCAGCTCCAAGGGCGTGAACTTCGCCTGCGCCGGACCGCGCCGACCGAACACGTGGACATCGGTGACCTTGGAGGACTTCAGCCCCTCGTAGACATGATCGGGGATCTCTGTGACGTGAAGGTCATCGGCCTGCTTCGCGAGCACCCGGGCGACGTCGAGGGCGACGTTGCCGTTGCCGATGACAGCGACCTTCTCGTGCTCAAGCGGCCAGGTCTGGGGCACATCGGGGTGGGCGTCGTACCAGTTGACGAAGTCCGCGGCGCCGTAGGAGCCGGGCAG
>JAPSIC010000146.1 GCA_031179165.1 Brevibacterium sp. | reverse complement strand
TCGGGGAGAACACCGTCCTGCCCGAGCACGACGTCATCATCATCGACGAGGCGCACGAGCTCAAGGACCGGGTGACGAGCGCCCTGTCCGGGCAGCTGAACGCGAGCATGCTCCAGGCCGCGACGAGTTCCGTGCGCAAGCACACCACCGTCCAGGACGGCGTCGTCGCCCTCCTCGACTCCGCCGCCGCGGCCCTCGAGCGGGCGATGAGCAAGGTCAGCGAAGGCCTCATCAACACGATGAGCGAATCCCTGGCGCTGGCCCTGGCTCAGGTCCGCGATTCCGCCCGGCAGATCATCAACGACATCGGCGGCAAGAGCGAGGACGCCGACGCCGGACGGCAGATGGCCAAGGCCCGCTGCCAGGAGATCTTCGAACTCGCCGAGCGCTTCTGCGACCCCGGGAAGAATGACGTCGTGTGGCTCTCGCGCAGCACCTTCCGGGAGAAGGAGACGACGAACCTTGTCGTCGCCCCGCTGAGCGTGGCCGGCACCATGCGGTCGGGGATCTTCGAGGATTCGACGGTGGTGGCCACCTCGGCGACCCTGTCCCTGGGCGGCAACTTCGACGCGGTCGCGGCCTCGCTCGGACTGTTCGGTCCCGACGCGCCGAGGTGGGACTCCCTCGACGTCGGCTCACCGTTCGACTACGGCAAGCAGGGCATCCTCTATGTCGCCTCGCATCTGCCGAAGCCGGGCCGCAGCGGGCTCAGCGAGATGGCGCTCAATGAACTCGAGGAGCTGGTCACCGCCTCGAACGGGGGAGCGCTGGGACTGTTCTCCTCCCGCGCGGCCGCCAATGCCGCCGCGGACTACCTGCGCGCGAAGCTCGATCTGCCGATCCTCCTCCAGGGTGATGACGGGCTGCCGTCCCTGGTCTCCCAGTTCGCCGCCGATGACAGGGCCTGCCTGTTCGGCACGATGTCGCTGTGGCAGGGAGTCGACGTCCCCGGACGCACCAACCGCCTGGTCATCATCGACCGGCTCCCGTTCCCCAGGCCCGACGACCCGCTGATGCAGGCCCGGTCGAGGGATGCCGACAGTCGCGGGGTCAACGGGTTCATGGCCGTCAGCGCCACCCATGCCGCGCTGCGTCTGGCCCAGGGCGCCGGACGTCTGATCCGCTCGACCTCCGACAAAGGGGTCGTCGCGGTGCTCGACTCCCGGCTCCGGTCGGCCCGCTACGGCGGCTACCTGGTCAACTCGATGCCGGACATGTGGCCGACGACCGACTCGGCCGTGGTGAAGAAGAGCCTCAGCCGCCTGGCGCAGGCACCCGCCTGAGCCGAAGGCGCAGGCCGTGGCGAAGGCGCGGGTGCCGCCTAAGGGGAAGCGCAGGCGCTCGCCTGAACCGGCTCAGAGGCGGCGGATGACCGCGACGACCAGGCCCATGATCTGGGCGTAGGTTCCGTCGATCGGGTCGTAGTCCTTGTTCTGCGGCAGCAGCCACTGCTCGCCGGCCTTGCGCTTGAGGGTCTTCACCGTCGCCTCGCCGTCGAGGAGAGCGGCGACGATCTGACCGTTGTCGGCCGTGTGCTGCTTGCGCACGACCACCCAGTCGTCGTGGCAGATGGCCGCCTCGATCATCGAATCGCCGACGACCTTGAGCAGGAACATCTCACCGGAGCCGACGACCTGGGTCGGCAGCGAGAAGACATCGTCGATCTCCTGCTCGGCGAGGATGGGACCACCGGCGGCGATCCGTCCGACGACGGGGACCTGCACGGTGTTGTTCGACAGCTGCTCGTACTTGGCCCGCTCGGCCTCTTCCTCTTCGAAGGGGTTGACGACCTCGATGGCGCGGGGACGCTTGGGATCGCGACGCACGTAGCCGAGCCTCTCGAGCTGGGACAGCTGGTGGGCGACGCTCGAGAGCGAGGCCAGACCGGCCGCCTTCCCGATCTCTCGCATGCTCGGCGGATAGCCGTTGGCGACCACGGCACGTTCGATGGTCTCGAGCACCAGTCGCTGGCGCGGGGTCAGCCGGTAGTCGCCCTCCCCGGTCGAGCCCTCCGGGATCGCGACGTCCTCGTCCTCGCTGCGGGCTGCCGCGATCTCGCTGGCAACATCTTCGTTGCGCGGGCGGCCTCTGCCCCTCTTGCCCTGAACCATTGCTCGTTCCCCTTCGTTCTATTTCCCCTGCGGAGCCGTCGGATTCTCGCGGCTGCGAGGTCTCGTGTCAGTGCCGCCTGAGATGGTTCCAACAGACCAATCAACAACGCTGGTTCCCTCTCATTGTCGCATAGATGTTCGAGTTGGACTGGACATTTGTTCGATTGGCATGTTGAATAGAACAGACGTTCTACCTATTGCTGGTGGAATCGTACGAATGAAAGAGGTAAAGCGATGTCTGCACAGATCCTGCCGGCCCTGGCTCCGGAACTGCATGTCACTGCCCGCGGCCGCCGCGCCCTGCGTCTGCTCCGGACGCTCATCTTCGCCCTCGTCATCGTCGGCGGAGCCCTCTTCGTCGCCACCCAGTCCTCCACC
Organism: Brevibacterium sp.; assembly: GCA_031179165.1. GTDB lineage: Bacteria > Actinomycetota > Actinomycetes > Actinomycetales > Brevibacteriaceae > Brevibacterium. Next base: position 5,705 of record JAPSIC010000146.1, on the reverse strand, counting down.
GCCGAAGCGTTCTCCGGGTCCGCGGCCGTCGGCATCCACGCCGAGGCGGTCGTGGTCGAGGAGGGGCAGTCCCTGTGGGAGGTGGCCGTCGGCCTCGATCTCGACCGCGACACCCGAGACGTCGTCGCCGACATCGTCGAGATCAATCACCTGTCCTCACCCGTGGTGCACCCGGGGCAGACCCTGGATGTGCCCCGCCGCTAGACTGTTCGGGTGGGAAACATCGAATCTCTGCCCGTCCGCTCGGACCTCGAGGGCCTCAAACCGTATGGGGCGCCGCACCTCAACGTCCCGGTGCAGCTGAATGTCAACGAGAACGCCTATCCGATCCCGGAGATCGTCGTCGACTCCATGCGGGCGGCCGCCGACCGTCACTTCGCCGGACTCAACCGCTACCCGGATCGTGAGTTCGACGATCTGCGCGAGCACCTCGTCACCTACCTGACCGGGGTCAACGACCGCGCCGGCACCCCTGTTTCCCTGCACTCCGACATGATCTGGGCGGGCAACGGCTCGAACGAGGTCCTCTCGCATATCGTCCAGGCTTTCGGGGGTCCGGGACGCACCGCCCTGGGCTTCACCCCCAGCTATTCCATGCACCCCCTGATCACCACGGGCACCGGCGCTCAATGGCTGGCGGCCTCCCGCGACGAGGAGTTCGACCTCTCCGCCGAGTTCGTCGCCGCCGAGGTGGCCCGGGTCAACCCCGACATCGTCTTCCTCTGCACCCCGAACAACCCCACCGGAACCTCGATCGGCCTCGACGTCGTCGAGGCCGCCTATGACAACTGCGATGGGATCGTCATCGTCGACGAGGCCTACGCCGAGTTCTCCCGCCCGGCCAAGCCCTCGGCCATGACCCTGCTCGAGGGACGTCCCCGCCTCGTCGTGTCCCGGACGATGAGCAAGGCCTTCGCCTGTGCGGGACTGCGCCTGGGCTACGCGATCGCCGCCCCCGAGCTCATCGACGTGCTGCGGCTGGTGCGCCTTCCCTATCACCTGTCCTCGATCACCCAGGCCCTGGCCTGCGCCGCCCTCGAACACGCCGGGCTGCTCCTCGACAACGTCGACCGGCTCATCGATTCGCGCAACCGCATCGCGGCACACCTTGAGCGGGTCGGGTTCCGGGTCTACCCCAGCGACTCGAACTTCGTCCTCTTCGGCAACATCACCTCCCCGCCGCGGCTGTGGCAGCAGCTGCTCGACCGGGGGATCCTCATCCGCGACATCGGCATCCCGCACCATGCCCGGGTCAACGCCGGCACCGAGGAGGAGACGACCGCGTTCCTGCGCGCCATCGACGAGATCCTCGCCGCGGATCCGCAGACCCTGCTGACCGCAGCGTGAACGGTGAGACCGTCCGCCCCCGATCTAGGTGACAATGGTGGCCAGTCGCCCCACACCACCCCCGACGAAAGGCACTTCATGAGGCAGGCCCAGCGCTCTCGAGAAACCTCCGAATCCTCGGTCTCGGTCTCCATCGACCTCGATGGAACCGGTCAGGCGGAGATCTCGACCAGCGTGCCCTTCTTCGACCACATGCTCACCGCCCTGTCGAAGCACTCGCTCATCGACATGGAGATCAAGGCCGAGGGTGACACGCACATCGACGTCCACCACACCGTGGAGGACACCGCGATCGTGCTCGGCCAGGCCCTCGGCGAGGCGCTGGGGGACAAGTCAGGCATCCGCCGCTACGGCCATGCCGCCGTGCCCCTCGACGAATCCCTGGCCCGGTGCGTCATCGACGTCTCCGGCCGGCCCTACTTCGTCCACCTCGGCGAACCGGAGGGACAGCAGTACCACCTCATCGGCGGCCACTTCACCGGTTCGATGACCTCCCACGCGCTGGAGTCCCTGGCCTTCCATGCCGGACTCACCGTCCACCTCGATCTGCTGCGCGGGCGCGACCCCCACCACATCGTCGAGGCGCAGTTCAAGGCCTTCGCCCGGGCGCTGCGCGAAGCGATCGAATTCGACGGCCGCAGCACCGCCGTGCCGTCCACCAAGGGAGTCCTGTGAGCACCGCCATGTGCTTCGAATAGGCTGGTCGTCGGCAAGCCGGAAGGTTCCGCCATCCCCTGATACGGGGATCGCGGGGCTGTGTCGTGCCACGGGCTTGAGCTGCTCACAGTGCGGTCGCACTGTCGAGCCCGGTGGAGGCTGCGTTCCCGGGCATGGGGACGAGGCGGCTTCGGCGCGCAGGATGCGACGATCGTATGACCGACTCGGCACACCGCGCCGGCGAAGGGAGCCACTGGTCGCGGCCGGTGAGCCCCCATATACTCGGCCAATGACGCAGAAGCAGCAGCGCAAACGACTCGGCAAGAACGACCTCGACCTCGAAGACGCCCTTGTCGAGGAGGCGACCGCGACCGTCGTCGAAGGTGCCAACCGACTGAATCGGAAATGGCCCGAACTCGTCGTCACCGGCGTCTTCGGGGGCGTCGACGTCGGTCTGGGAATATTGGCGATGATCCTCGTCAAACAGGCAACCGGATCCGAAGTCCTCGCCGGAATGGCCTTCGGCATCGGACTGCTCGCGTTGAGGCTCGCCCACTCGGAGCTCTTCACCGAAGAATTCCTCCTGCCCCTCAATGCTGTCGTCGCCGGCCAGGCCACCATGATGCAGATTCTTCGTCTCTGGTCGGTGACCCTGATCACCAACCTGGCGGGAGGTCTCGCCTTCGCCTGGCTGATCGTGCTGGGCCTGCCCGACTACCACACGGTCCTCGTCGACATGGCTCTCAGCTATATCGACCAACCCTCTCTTCCTGTGATGATCGCGTTGTCATTGCTGGCTGGGGCCACCATCACCCTGTCAACCCGTATGCAGCAGGGCACCGCAGACGATGTCGTCTCCGCCATCGTGTGCATGAGCACCGGTCTGCTCGTCATCGGCTTCGGAATGCTGCACGGTGCCATCAACGCGATCGTCATCTTCGCCGCCATGCTGGCCGGGGCCGAGATCTCCATCCCGGGCTTCCTGCAATGGTTCGGGATAGTCATCGTCTTCAACATGCTCGGCGGGCTGCTGATCATCGCTCTGCCTCGAATCATCCGGACACGTCGAGTTCTGTGGGCGGTGCGCGCAGGTCGGATCTCCCTGGAAGAGCTGGAGGATCAGATCGATTGAGCACTGATGTGTCGGTGCGTGCAGGCACCGATGACTTAGTCGCGTCCGTTCGATGACGTCGGGGGCGGCCGAGCGTTCGGATGGCCTGATCGCTGAGGCTCAGTAGCCTGTTGGTAGTCTTGGGGCATGAAAATTCAGTACTTGCAGAGTCGTTGCAGAGTAGGTCCGCGATCTCAGCATTGGGCCGGATTGAGTGGAGTTCTGTGAGTACCACCGTCGTCGTCACCCCGTTCGGAGTCGCCAACCAGCTGGCGGCGGCATGCGTGCTGTCGAACATCCAGGGAACGATCGTGCCGATCGGTGACTTCTCCGGGATCGTCCTGGCCGACACCGACGTGCAGTCCGGGAACGAGGCGGCCGCCGCGATCTCGAAGCTCGCCGGCAAACACGAGGTGCTGCTGCTCGTGCGCAGCGAGGAGCAGATCGATGCCGGTCACTACCGCAACGGCATCCGCGAATCCGATGTGCCGGCAGGACTGGCGCTGAAGAACCTTCCCGATGTGCTTGAGAAGCTGCTGCTCGAACTCGTCCGCCCCGAGGACGTCGAGGGCAGCATCCCGACCTCCTCGATGACCAAGCTGCAGGCCAGCGCGCAGACGATGTCGCCCGGCCGGGCCGCGGTGGCCAGAACCGCCCTGCTGTGGATCGTCGTCGCCCTGCTCGCCGGAGTCGTCACCGCCTTCGGCATCACCGTCGGACTCGGCGGCAACACCGTGGCCTGGGTCGTCGCCGTGTTCGGAGCCATCGTCCTCGGCTTCTCACTGTGGCGCATCCGCCACGTGCTGACGAAGGGAGTCTCGCGATGAAGAGGATCGCAGTCCTCGACTACGGCGCCGGCAACGTCCGCTCGGCCGTGCGCGCGGCCGAAGCGGCAGGCGCCGAGGTCACCCTGACCGCCGACCATGACGTCATCGACGCCGCCGACGGACTCCTCGTCCCCGGTGTCGGCGCCTACTCGGCGGTGATGCGCGGGCTCGAGCGCGTCGGAGCCGTCGAGCTCATCCGCAGCTGGCACGAACAGCAGCGTCCCCTGCTCGGGATCTGCGTCGGACTCCAGGTCTTCTTCGCCGAGGGCGAGGAGCACGGCGTGCAGACGACAGGCATCGGACTGTGGCCAGGAGCCGTGACCGCGCTGCGCGCCCCCGTGGTGCCCCACATGGGCTGGTCCCGGGTGTCCGCCCCGGCCGAGACCCGGATGTTCCGCGGCATCGAGGACGAGATGTTCTACTTCGTCCACTCCTATGCGGCCACCGAGGCCCCGCCGAACACCCTGGCCACCACCGCCACCCACGGAAGCACCTTCATCGCCGCCGTCGAGGACGGCACCACCTGGGCGGCCCAGTTCCACCCGGAGAAGTCGGCCGATGCCGGCGCCGGGCTGCTGAGCAACTGGCTGACCTCGAACACCGCCGGGGCCTGAGCCCGACACCGGACCCCGCGACCACACCGCAGAAAGGTCATCATGACTGAAACCCCGAACCCGAACCGCCTCGTCCTGCTGCCCGCCGTCGACGTCGCCGACGGCAAGGCAGTCCGCCTCGTCCAGGGCGAAGCCGGCACGGAGACGGACTACGGCTCACCCATCGACGCCGCCCACGACTTCGAATCCCGCGGCGCCGAATGGATCCACCTCGTCGACCTCGACGCGGCATTCGGGCGCGGCTCCAACTCCGAGCTGCTCAACCAGGTCGTCAAGGCGGTCGGGATCAAGGTCGAACTCTCCGGCGGCATCCGTGACACCGAAAGCCTCGAACGGGCCCTGGACACCGGGGCCGAACGCGTCAACATCGGCACCGCGGCGCTGGAGAACCCCGAGTGGACCGCGGAGATGATCTCTCGGTTCGGCGGCCAGGTCGCCATCGGCCTCGACGTCCGCGGCACGACCTTGGCCGCCCGTGGTTGGACCGAGGACGGGGGAGACCTCTACGACGTCCTCGCCACCCTCGAAGCCGCCGGCTGTGCCCGCTACGTCGTCACCGACGTCCGCAAGGACGGCACCCTGCAGGGACCCAACCTGGAGCTCCTGCGCGACCTCGCCGAGAAGACGGACAAGCCCATCGTCGCCTCAGGCGGGGTCTCGAGCCTCGAGGACCTGCGCAACCTGCGCGAACTCGTCCCCCTCGGAGTCGATTCGGCGATCGTCGGCAAGGCCCTCTACGCCGGCAAGTTCACCCTGGAAGAAGCCCTCGACGTCGCCGGACGCTGACCGTGTCCACCGATTCCGCCGGCCAGCCCTGGGCCGGTCGCGAGCTCAAGCCCAACCCCTTCTCCGGCGACACCGGCCTCGGTGACGAGCGGCTGCTGTCCGCCCTGGAGCAGGTGCAGGCCGCGCCGCTCGATGCGGGCCTGCACCGACAGGTCGTTGCCGCTCTGGCCGGGGTGCGCATCTACGCCCCGATCGTCCCGGTCGCACTCGAGCACGAGATCGGCGAGCACGGGCACATGGTCGACAACTCCTCGGAGATGGCGATGGTGCGGCTGCAGGCCGAGGACGGTCGCGAATGCACGCCCGGTTTCAGCTCCATCCCGCCGCTGACCCAGTGGCACGACGAGGCCCGGCCGGTGCCGA
>JAPSIC010000246.1 GCA_031179165.1 Brevibacterium sp. | reverse complement strand
CGAGCGCGAACGCGAGGTGCTCGCGCAGATCGGGAAGGGCGAATCGAATCAGGAGATCGCGCGCAGCCTCCACCTCAGCCCGGACACCGCGCGCACCTACGTGAGCAGGCTCCTGGGCAAGCTCCAGGCCCGGGATCGAGCCGGTCTCGTGGTCCTCGCCTACGAGTCCGGCCTCGTGGTGCCCGGTGGATCAGACCTGCCCGGTGGATCAGACCTCTGAGAGCCGGCTCTCCACCACGGTGAACTTCCGGTTCCGCGCGACCTGCCGGCTCGGTCCGATGAGCTTCTCGAGGTTCTCGCGGTGGCGCAGATGCGAGTTGAACACCGTGAGCACGCGCCCTCCGGGAGCCAGCCGGCGTGCCGCGGTGCGCATCAGAGCTGCGGCCGTATCGGTCTCGATGGCTGTGCCCTGATGGAAGGGAGGGTTGAGCAGCACCAGGTCGAAGGAGCCGCCACCCGGCACGGCTGCGGCCAGCGCAGCGCCGGCCGCAGCAGTGTCGGCCAGCGCGGTGTCGGCCAGCGCGGTGTCGAGGGCAGCGTCGGCCAGCACGATGTCGACGTCGACACCGTTGACCTCGGCTGTGGCCCTCGCCGAGGCGACCGCCGCCCGCGAGACATCGACGCCGACTCCCCTCGCCGCCTGCGTCACGCGCATCGCCGCCGTCAGCAGCCAGCCGTTGCCGCACCCGAGGTCGAGGACGGATCGCGGACAAGGCGAACGGTCGTCAGAATCCGCGGCGAGGGCGTCGAGCAGGAACGCGGACCCCTCGTCGCTCTTGACTCCGGAGAAGCATGCGCCATGAGCTCTCACCTGCAGCGGCCCGGTCGCCGGGTGGTCGATGACGCCGTGCTTGGGGAAGCCCGGCAGGCTCGGCGAGGACAGCGGCCTGCTGCCGATGATCATCCGGTGCTTGCCGACCCCGGGCGAGACGTCGACCCGGGCGAAGCCGCGGGCGAGTTCCTTGTTCACGGCCCTGCTCATCGCGTCGCTGCGACCGATGACGATGAGCGTGGACACGTGGGGCTGGATGTGGGCGACCACCTCGGCGAGCGCATTCACCGCTTTCGGGGCGTTGACGACCGCCCAGGTCTCCGCCACGTCCTTCTCGGGATCAGAGGGGAGGCCACTCAGGTCCTCGACCGCATCGACGTCCGGGGCCGCGCCCGCAACGACCCGTGCGTCGTCGATTCGGTCGTTGTAGGTGCGGACGGTCGCCAATGCGCCGAGCACTCTCGCCTGCAGTCCCTGGGGATCGTCGATGAGGAGGATGTCGCAGGGCAGGTCGGCGACCACCTCGGTGGGGATGAACTGCCCGTCGGCGGCCCGGCCGGAGACGTCGAGTTCGCCGCACCTGCGTCCGAGCACGTACTCGGCGAGGATTCGCGCCGGGGCCGTCCCCGCGGCTGCCGGTGCGGTCCCCGCGGGTTCAGGGGAGCAGAGAGGCTCGGCGAGAAGTTCTCGAGACCGGTGCGCGGCGATGGAGTCGGCGGGAAGCAGTGAGGCGGACATTCGCACAGTCTAGTGGCGTGCACCGGGGCATGGGTGAAGCCTCAGGTGTGCTACTAATTGAGTGAGTTCGCCCACTGACGCACAGGAGAGATCATGACCATTCTCGTCGGCTATTCCCCATCCCCCGAAGGCAGAGCGGCCGTCGATTTCGGCATCGAGCAGGCCAAGGCGTTCGACGACAATCTCATCGTCCTCAACGCCGGGATCGGGGAGACGCCCGATGAGCGCGGAGTCGCGACGAACAAGGACATGGACGAGCTCACGCAGACGCTGCGGT
>JAPSIC010000022.1 GCA_031179165.1 Brevibacterium sp. | reverse complement strand
TGGTAGACGGTGGTGATGCCGAACTGCCACCGACCGATGAGGACCGGATCCATGCCTGCTCCGTTCGCGAGGAGAAGTAACTTCTACGACACGTAGAATTCTACGCCCGGTAGAACTCGACGGGCCATCGTTCCGGCATCCAAGACGTGCGGTTCCATTCGCGTCGCCCCCTGAGTCGGTCCGGCGGTGCTCGCTCCGGGTGTCATTCGTGCTCCTCACATGGAATTCGACAACTCGTAGAGTTAGACTGGTGTCAGCAGGGAAACATTCTCGAAGGACAAGGACACTGTGGGAACACTGGGCGAACTCGAACGCAGCGTGATGGACGCCATCTGGGTGCATGACGACGGCTTGAGCGCGGCTGAGCTGCGCGACGTCCTGGCCGAACGGGACCTGGCGCTGACGACGGTGCACACGGTCCTCACCCGCCTGGAGAAGAAGGGCTTCGTCACCCGCGACCGCAGCATTCGCCCTCACCGCTACCTCGCGGTGTCCACCCGCGAGGACCACGTCGCCGAATTGATGAGCGAGGTCCTGTCGCAGGCACCCGACCGCCAGGCGGTCCTGGCCCGGTTCCTCGGCACCGTCTCCGAAGCCGACACGAAGACCCTGCGCAACCTGTTGGGGCGCAATCACTCGACCAGCTCCTGATCCGGGCCGTCCATGGTCCTCGTCGGATCACTCCTCGCGGTCCTGGCATTCCTCCTCGCCTGGCCGATCCCGGCCGCTCTGTCCCGGTTCCGCGGTGACCCGATCTCCGAGGTCGTCCTGTGGCAGGCCGTGGGACTCTCCGGTGGCCTGTCACTGATCGGCACCGCACTGGCCTTCGCCGTCGATCCCGCCTCGAGAAATCTCCCCGCAGGCATCTGGAACCTGATCCGCGGTCAGTCCCATGCTCAGCTGACGGTCTTCGCCTGGATCTTCCTCGTCATCGCCCTGCTCCTGATCGGCCGACTGCTCGGCTGTCTGGCCCTGACGTTCTTCTCCGCCCGGCGCACGCGCCTGCGGCATGCGGAGATCCTGCACCTGCTCAGCGAACCCTCTGCCACCCACCCCAACACGCGCATCATCACCACCGATGAGGCCGTGGCCTACTGTCTGCCGCAGGGCCCCAAGAAGGGCACCGCGGTCCTGTCCACGGGTCTGCTCGAAGTGCTGCCCGAAGAGGAGCGCACCGCCGTCATCGCCCATGAGCGCGCGCACCTGGACTTCCGGCACGATCTGCTGGTGATCCCGTTCGCCGCGTGGCACCGCGCCCTGCCGTTCTTCTCCGCGACGGCGATCGGCCTCAATTCCGTCAACCGGCTGATCGAGCTGATGGCCGACGACCATGCTCGCGACCGGGTCGATCCGCTGGTCCTGGCCCGCGCGGTCGAGGCGGCGGCGAGGATCAGCCCCGACCATCGCGACGACCTCTCCCGCCGACGCATCGAGCGGCTCTCACAGCCTCTGCATTCGGCGCGGATCCCCGTCCGGGTGACCTCGATCCTGACGGCCGCTGGCCTGCTGCTGATCCCGAGTCTGCTGGTGTTCCTGCCGATCACCCCCGCCGGCTGAGCCGCTCGCCGGCTGAGCCGCTCGCCGTGTGAGCCGGCCGGCGGTCGAGCTTCTCGTCCGCCGGCCGGTTCATGGATGCGCGCTCAGCTGTCGATGCGTTCGGCGTCGAGCACCGCGGCTCCGGAGACGATGAATTCCTTGCGGGGACCCACCGAGGTGCCCATGAGGAGTTCGAAGGTGTTCTCCGCCGCCTCGGCGTCGGCCATCGTGACCCGGCGCAGTGTCCGCATGGTCGGGTCCATCGTCGTCTCCGCCAGCTGATCGGCGTCCATCTCCCCCAGCCCCTTGTAGCGCTGGATCGGTTCCTTGTAGGTCTTCTTCGACTTCTCGAGCTTCTTCAGCAGAGCATGCAGCTCCGCCTCGGTGTAGGTGTAGATGACGTCGTTGGGCGTCCCCCGCTTCGTCACCACCTCCACCCGGTGCAGGGGCGGCACCGCGGCGAAGACCCGTCCCTCCTCGACCAGGGGCTTCATGTAGCGGAAGAACAGCGTCAGCAGCAGAGTGCGGATGTGCGCCCCATCGACGTCGGCGTCGGTCATGATGATCACCCGCCCGTAGCGGGCCGAGTCGAGGTCGAAGCTGCGCCCCGAGCCGGCGCCGATGACCTGGATCAGCGCGGCGCATTCGGTATTGGCGAGCATGTCCGACAGCGACGCCTTCTGGACGTTGAGGATCTTGCCGCGGATCGGGAACAGCGCCTGATGGTCCGAGTTGCGGGCCGCCTTGGCGGTGCCCATCGCGGAGTCTCCCTCGACGATGAACAGCTCGGTGTTCTCGACGCCGTTGTCGCGGCAGTCGTAGAGCTTCGCCGGCAGCGAGGAGGCCTCCAGCGCGGTCTTGCGCCTCTGGTTCTCCTTGTGGGTGCGGGCCGAGATGCGCGACTTCATCTCCGCCACGACCTTCTCGAGGAGCACCGCCGACTGCTGCTTCTCCGAGCGCTTGGACGAGGACAGGATGTCCCCCAGCTGCTTCTCCACCGTCTTCGCGACGATCTGTCGGACCGCGGCGGTGCCGAGGACCTCCTTGGTCTGCCCTTCGAACTGCGGCTCCGAGAGCTGGACGGTGACGACGGCGGTGAGACCGGCCAGGACGTCGTCCTTCTCCAGCTTGTCCTTGCCCAGCTTCAGCTTCCGGGCGTTGGCCTCGGCCGCCTTGCGCATGGCCTTGAGCGTGGCCTGTTCGAATCCCGCCAGGTGGGTGCCGCCGTGCGGGGTGGAGATGACGTTGACGAAGCTCTTGATCTTCGTGTCGTAGCCCGTCCCCCACCGCAGTGCGATGTCGACGCCGACTTCGCGCTCGACCTCCTTGGACACGAGGTGCCCGGAGGAGTCGAGCACCGGGACGGTCTCCTTGAAGTGCCCGGTGTTCTGCAGTCGCCAGGTGTCGGTGATGGGCGGGTCGATCGAGAGGTGGTCGACGAACTCGGTGATGCCGCCGTCGAAGCGGAAGACCTCGACGCGCTCGGGAATGACCGCTCCGGTCTCGTCACGGGCCACACCCCGGCGGTCGTCGATCCGGATCTCGAGGCCGGGCACGAGGAACGCCGTCTGCCGCGCGCGTTCGACGAGATGGGGGTAGTCGAACTGGGCGTCGGAGAGGAAGATCTGCGGATCGGCCCAGTACCGGGTCCGGGTTCCGGTGACCCCGCGCTTCGCCTTGCCGGCGATGTCGAGGCCGGTCGCCTCCTGGAACTCGTCGAAGGGGTTGTCGGGGCTCGGCTGTCCCGAGGAGTCGTCGAAGCGTCCGGGCACACCCCGGCGGAAGGACATCTTGTGGATCTTCGACCCGCGGGTGACCTCGACGTCGAGGCGGGCGGAGAGGGCGTTGACGACGGAGGCGCCGACGCCGTGCAGTCCGCCCGAGGCCGCGTAGGAGCTGCCGCCGAACTTGCCGCCGGCATGGAGCTTGGTCATCACGACCTCGACTCCCGTCAGCCCCGTCTTGGGCTCGATGTCGACGGGAATGCCGCGACCGTTGTCGGTGACCGCGACCGAACCATCGGGTTCGAGTTCGACGAGGATCCGGCTGCCGTACCCGCCCAGCGCTTCGTCGACGGAGTTGTCGATGATCTCCCACAGGCAGTGCATCAGCCCCCGGGAGTCGGTGGTCCCGATGTACATTCCGGGACGTTTGCGCACGGCCTCAAGTCCCGACAGCACGGACAGGTGCCGGGCACCGTAGCTTTCCTCTTCCACGCGAATCCTCTCGTTCGATTGAATTCTAGTCGCCGTCACCGACATGACCCACCGACGAGCGCGCCGTGTCGGGACAGGGGTCGAATGGGACAATGGAACCATGTCTGTTCTCCAGCGGCCCCTCGCGGTTCTCCTGTGCTCCATTCTCGCACTGGCCGCGCTCGGCGCCTGCGGCAGGTCGGCGCCGGCGCCTCCCCGGCCGACTCCCGTCGTGCCCGAGGGCATGACGAGCCGAACCCCGACGCAGACGGGCCCGGACCTGACCGGTCGGACCATCGCCATCGACCCCGGCCACAACGGCGCCAACGCCTCGCATCCGGAGGAGATCTCCCGGCAGGTCCCCGATGGCCGAGGCGGTGAGAAGGCGTGCAACACAACCGGCACGGCGACCGACTCGGGCTTCACCGAGGCGGAGTTCAACTGGGAGGTCGGCCGGATCCTGGCCGAGGAGCTGCGGGCGGCCGGGGCCGAAGTGATCATGAGCCGCGAGGACAACGACGGGGTGGGCCCCTGCGTCGATGAACGCGGCACGTTCGCCGACGAGGCCGACCTCATGGTCAGCATCCACGCCAATGGAAGCGAGTCGACGAAGACCCGCGGCTTCCACGTCATCGTCGCGGAACCGGCGATGAGCGAGGAGCTGGCAGAGCCGTCGAACCGTCTCGCGAAGTCGATGAGCCGGGCGATGAGCGGATCCTTCACCCCCAACACGGCCTATGGGGACGAGGCCATCAGCCGCCGCGACGATCTGGCAGGGCTCAACAACGCCTCCGTGCCCGCCGTCATCGTCGAGTGCGGAGAGATGCGCAACCCGGCAGAGGCGAAGGCGATGGAATCGGCCGAGGGACAGCGGGAGTACGCGCTGGCGCTGCTGCAGGGGATCGTCGACTGGTACTGACCGCAGCGCCGGTCGACGTGAATGGAGAACTCGCCCGGACGCGAGAGGCGAACCGGGCGAGCACCGTCGGCGATCGACCTCAGTCGAGGTAGTCGCGCAGCACCTGGGACCGCGAGGGATGGCGCAGCTTCGCCATCGTCTTCGACTCGATCTGGCGGATCCGCTCTCGGGTCACACCGTAGACCTTGCCGATCTCGTCCAGGGTCTTCGGCTGACCGTCGTTGAGCCCGAACCGCATCGAGACCACGCCGGCTTCGCGCTCGGACAGGGTGTCGAGCACGGAGTGGAGCTGCTCCTGGAGCAGGGTGAAGCTGACGGAGTCCGAGGGCACAACCGCCTCGGAGTCCTCGATCAGGTCGCCGAACTCCGAGTCGCCGTCCTCACCCAGGGGAGTGTGCAGCGAGATCGGCTCGCGGCCGTACTTCTGCACCTCGACGACCCGCTCCGGGGTCATGTCGAGCTCCTTGGCGAGCTCTTCCGGGCTCGGCTCCCGGCCCAGGTCCTGCAGCATCTGCCGCTGGACACGGGCGAGCTTGTTGATGACCTCGACCATGTGCACGGGGATGCGGATGGTCCGGGCCTGGTCGGCCATGGCCCGGGTGATGGCCTGCCGGATCCACCACGTCGCGTAGGTCGAGAACTTGAAGCCCTTGGTGTAGTCGAACTTCTCGACGGCGCGGATCAGACCGAGGTTGCCCTCCTGGATCAGGTCGAGGAAGAGCATGCCACGGCCCGTGTAGCGCTTGGCCAGGGACACCACGAGGCGGAGGTTCGCCTCGAGGAGATGGTTCTTGGCGATGCGCCCGTCGTGGACGATCCACTTGTAGTCCATCTTCAATCGCGGATCGGTGACCTCGCCCTCGGCGAGCAGGTGCTCGGCGTACATGCCCGCCTCGATCCGCTTCGCCAGATCGACCTCTTCGGCAGCGTTGAGCAGTGCGACCTTGCCGATCTGCTTGAGGTAGTCCTTGACCGGGTCGGCCGTGGCGCCGGCGGACACGACCTGCTGGGCAGGGGCGTCCTCCTCGTCGGCGTCGGAGACGATGAAGCCGCCCGCCTCGGTGACGGCGGCGTTCTTCTCCTGCTCCTCGGAGTTCTTGGTCTCGGTCTCCTCGCCGGGGACCAGCTCGGTGGCGAGGGCGTCAGGGGTGGGCTCGACCTCCTCGAGCGGATCGGTCACCACCTCGTCGGCCTTCTTGCCGGTGGCATCGGCGGTCGCAGCGGTCTTGGAGTCGGACTTCTTCCCGGCCGCCTTGGCGGTCTTGGCGGCGGTCGACTTCGTCGGGGCCGCTTTCGCTCCGGCCTTGGCCGTCGCAGTCTTGACCGTCGCGGATTTGGCAGCGGTCTTCGCGGGCGCCTTCGCGGCGGCAGATGTCTTCGTGGCGGTCGTCTTCCTCGTCGCAGTGGTCTTCTTGGCAGCCGTGGTTCCGGCCTCGGCCGCAGTGGCTGCGGCCGACGTCTTCGTCGTCTTCTTGGCTCCGGTCGACGCTGCTGTGGTCTTGGATCCACCGGTGGAGGACTTGCTCGTCCCCTCCGACTTCTCGGTCACCGTCGTGGATTCCTCTTCGACTCTCGGCACGTGTTCACCTTTCGCGAGCGTTGACACTTCTCAATGGCGCCAGGACATTGCTAAGACCCTTGTCAAGAGGTCTGTGTTCCAGGCCCGAGGAAGAACGCACAGTTCTCCCATGATGCAATGACAGGGTCAACGCTCGATTTTCGCACGTTATTCCCTGCGGGGCGAATCCGTCCGGCCCCGGCCCCGGCGAGCCGCGCGCAGCCAGCGCGGGAGGCAGCCCGCCTCCACCGCCCGCAGGATCAGCCCGGCCATCACGTGATCGTCGTCGAGGGCGAGCGCGGCGAGAGCATACTGCTCTGCCATCGTCGATCCCCCGCCCGACCATTCGAACCAGGCGATGACCGCGTAGGCGTCGGCCCGCACCAGCGGGTGCCCCCAGGGGAGATAGTGCTTGAAGAACTCGGTGCCCAGACGGATGTCCCTCGGGCGCGGCTGCCGGTCGGAGAGTCCCACCACCTCCTGCGCCGCCCGAGGCGAGGATCCGAACCTCATCGCGCGCCGGGCGAGTTCCCCCGGGCGGCATCTCTCGACGACGGCGGGCTGGAAGTCGGGGTGGTCGAAGCTGAGGACCATCTCCAGGGCGTCCCGGGACCATTTCTGCCGGAGCATGCTGTCGATGGCCAGGACCAGCTGCGGGCACATGATCTCGTCGAGGACCGCATGGTCGAGGTCCTCGTCCGAGCGGCGCAGCTCGGCCAGCCGCGGGTAGGCCGAGGCGAGGACGTCGAAGCTCGCGTCCGGGTCCAGCCAGTCGGCCGCCCCGGCCCAGTCGTCCGCCCCGGCGCCCCGGAACTGTGCCGCGGCCTCCGCCGAGGAGGGCCGGACCACGAGATCCGGTGGCCCGGCCGCCGGATTCGAGCCGCCGGCGATGAGCTCGGTCGCGCAGGGTGAGGAGGCGGCCGCCTCGAGCGGGGTCCCCTCGTCGTCCGGGTCGTCGATGCGCCCGAACCTGTTCTCACTCACCCACCACGCGCTGAGGGTGTCGATCCCGTGCCCGTCGAGGGCGAGGGCGATCTCGTCGATCGCCGCGCGGATCAGTCCGCGGTGGACATCGAGGTCGTCCGCGCCGCGCAGATACTCCTCGTCATAGAGCACGAGGAACACGCCGGTGGGCGTGCACGCGTCGACGATGAGGTCACCGATCCACTGTCCCGATTCCCGGACGATGTGGGCGGCGGTCTCGAGGTCGAAGTCGATGCGCAGCGTCGACTCGCATCTCGACACGCCGTGGGCGTCGGTGCCGACGATGATCGCAACGAGGCTGCGCTCGGGGGTGTAGCCCAAGGTGTGCGGGACGATTCCGACCAGGTCTTCTGAGGTTCTCGCTGTTGTCTGCATGGCGTCAGTCCAGCCCCTCGCCCGGGCACTTGACCAGGGGCCCGATCGCGCCTGTGGACAGCGCCGGGGCGTCCACAGGCGAAACGGGCACGAGTGCCGACGACTGTCCACATCGCCGCGGCGCCGGAGCACCGGCCCCGCCGGACTGCCGGGAGGGAGCCGGGCACGCGACCGAATCGGTTGCGGCAGGGGCCCGAATTGCCCCGGGCGGGCATGTGGCATACAAGTGAGGGGTGGCGAAACGACGGATATTCACAGCTCCCAGCTCCCAAGTGGTCGAGATCTCGACCGGCACCGCGTACCTGGAGAAGGTCGACGGTGAGGCCGACAGCTACGTCCTCCACGTCAACGGCGTGCCGTCCTCGTCGATCACCCTGAGCGATCCGCGGCGCCTCGACTTCGAGTACCTCGACTGGATGGCGAGGATCATCGACGTCTGCTTCGCGCCCGGCCCGCTGCGGGCCGTGCACATCGGCGCCGCCGGCTGCGCACTGGCCCGCTGCGTCCACGCGTCGCGACCGGACTCCCGGCAGACGGCCATCGACATCGACGCCCAGCTCCTCGACTGGTCACGCTCCTGGTTCGACCTGCCCCGGTCCCCTGCGCTGGCGCTGCGCGCCGGCGACGGGGCGGTCGAGGTCGAGACGTTCCGGGAGGACAGTCTCGACCTGCTCGTCCGCGATGCCTTCGACCACGACATCGTTCCCGCCGGCCTGACCACCCGGGAGTTCTTCTCCGCCGGCGCGCGGGCGCTGAAGCCAACGGGCCTCTACCTCGCCAATGTCCCCGATCCGGGCGACCACGCCGGTCTGCGAGCCGAGGTCGCCCTCCTCAAGACCGAGTTCGACCATGTGGCCGCCGCCTCAGAACCGGCGATCATCAAGGGCCGGCGTCGCGGCAATGTCGTCGTCCTCGCCTCCCACTCCCCCATCCCCGATGTCGACCAGACCCTGCGGACGGCGCCGACGATGGCGTCGTTCCTTGATTCCTCGGCGCTGCGGTCCCGGCTCGGAATCTGAAGCGGCGCACCCGACATCAGCGGTGGCGGGCAGCAGTGCCGCACTGTGATCAAGCACAACAGGCGAAATGTTTCCCCCCGACTACTACCAGTGCCCAAACTTCGGCATAATTGAATGCCGATTGGGAAGGTGAGATGACCGAAACTTCAGAACTGCGGGTCGAGCAGAACAAGCTCGACGAACTCTATGCACGGCTCGACGAACTGCGGGAGGAGACGACGGCCCGACTGGGCACGGTTCGGATCTCCGAAGTCGGAGGCAATCACCAGCACCGGAGCGAGCGCGACGCCTTCGCGACTCTCTACGAGGACCAGCTGATCCGGCTCAACAGCGCCGAGGACGGTCTGTGCTTCGGTCGTCTCGACCTCAAGGGCGAAGACGAACCGAGCTACATCGGCCGGATCGGTCTCACCGACACCGACCGGCAGCAGATCCTCATCGACTGGCGGGCACCGGCCTCGGAGCCGTTCTACCAGTCGACGGCCGCGAATCCGGCCGGGGTGACCCGACGCCGCCATCTGGTGACGAACAACCGGAAGGTCACCGACATCGAGGACGATGTGCTCGACATCGATGCCCTCGACGAGGGGCAGCGGTCCAACCTCCAGGGTGAGGGCGCCCTCATCGCCGCCCTGACCAGTCACCGGACGGGCCGGATGGGTGACATCGTCGCCACCATCCAGGCGGAGCAGGACGCCATCATCCGGCAGCCCCTCCAGGGTGTGCTCGTGGTCCAGGGCGGCCCCGGGACCGGCAAGACCGCCGTGGCCCTGCACCGGGCCGCCTACCTGCTCTACCGGCACCGGGAGCGCATCGCCAAGTCGGGTGTGCTGCTGGTGGGACCGTCGCCGGTGTTCCTCAAGTACATCGAGAAGGTGCTGCCCAGCCTCGGCGAGACGGGTGCGCTGCTGCTCACCCCCGGTCAGCTCTACCCCGGCCTCGACACGGACCTGAGAGACCGCGCCGATGTCGCCGAGATCAAGGGCCGGTCGGTGATGGCCAAGGTCATCGCCAACCACGTGGCCAACTACGAGCGGGTCCCGGCCGAGGACGAGCCCCTGCGCGTCGGCTCGCACACCGTCTGGCTGCGGCGCCGTGACGTGCGCAGTGCGCGGGAGCGGGCCCGTCGCAGCGGGGACGCCCACAACGCGGCCCGGACCGGCTTCGTCACCGGTCTGCTCAAGGTCCTCGCCGAGGATCTGGCCCGGGAGATGGGCCTCGACGGCGCCGGTGAGCGTCTGCCCGAGCTGATGGAGGAGCTGCGCTCGAGCGTCGACGTCCGCCGCGCCCTCAACCTCGCCTGGTTCCCCATCAGCCCCGCCGCCGCCCTGCGGGCGCTGCTGTCGAAGCCGCACAAGCTCCAGGCCGCCGCTCGCAGGCTGCTGACCCCGGCCGAACAGGAGCTCCTCCTGCGGGACGCGGAGGCCGCTTTCACCATCTCCGACGTGCCGCTGCTCGACGAGCTGGCCGAGCTCCTCGGCACCTCGCCGCAGCAGAGCGCGGCCCGGGACGAGTCCGCGCGGGAGTACGCCGAGGCGGTCGTCGAGATGACGGACACCGCGGCCATGATCGATGCCGAGACCCTGGCCAAGCGGTGGGAGGAGGCCGGTCCCGCCATGACCCTGACCGAGCGGGCGATCGAGGACCGGGAATGGACCTACGGCCACCTCGTCGTCGACGAGGCGCAGGAGCTGACCCCCATGCAGTGGCGGGTCCTGTTCCGGCGAGTGCCGTCGAAGTCGGCGACCGTCGTCGGCGACCTGGCACAGGCGTCTCAGGTCGAGCGCGATCGCACCTGGGATTCGATCCTCGGCGAGTTCGTCGGGGACCGGTACTCACTCCTCGTGCTCACCGTGTCCTACCGCACGCCGCAGTCGGTGATGGACCTGGCCAACCGGTACCTGCACCGCCATTTCCCCCACCTCGAACTCGTCGAGTCCGTCCGGCAGGGCGGCCCCGATCCGCGTCTGGAGGCCTTCTCCACCACCGAGGAGGTCGTCGGTGCCGTGCCCGAGACCGTGAGGTCCGAGGTCGCGGCCGTCGAGGGCGGCAAGATCGCCGTGATCACCCCCGCCCACCTGGTCGCCGCCGTCGCCGAGGCGCTGCAGGGCTTCGACATCGGACGGGCGGCCTCGGGCCTCGACCATCAGATCGCGGTCATCACCCCGAGTGAGGCCAAAGGACTCGAGTTCGACTCCGTCATCGTCGTCGAACCGGGTGAGATCGCGCCGCTGGGAAGCGACGACGGTGTGGGCGCCCTGTACGTGGCGCTGACGCGCACGACCGACCGGCTGGCACTGCTCGCCGCGGCTCCGACCGAGCTGACGGAGCTGATCGGCTGACCGGGCCGGCGACCTGCCGGCTTGAATTCCACCGCAATTCCACCCGTTCGCACCGAAACGCCCCGGTGCAGCGGGTGGAATTGTCTGTCCGGGGACGTGCTGCTCGGGCGAAGCGCCTGTTTTCGGGCAAATTGAAGGCCGCTTGACGATCCGGCTTCCCCTCCGAACCGCAAGCGGCCGCGTGCCTGAGCACGCACTCATCATGTTACACAAGAAACGATCCCGGCGCCCACTTCGGTCGCAGCTTTTCGGTCGTTTCTCAGGATTGGAAGTCCTCCGGGGACACCTCCCTGGCCTCACCGGACTTCAGCGCCGCATCCGCCCGCAGGGAGTCGATGGCCGCCTCGAAGTCCTCGAGCGAGTCGAAGCCCTGGTAGACGCTGGCGAAGCGCAGGTACGCGACCTGGTCGAGCTCCCGCAGGGGCTCGAGGATGCTCAGCCCGACCTCGTCGGCGTCGATCTCGGCGATGCCCTTGGACCGGATGTCCTCCTCGACCTTCTGCGCCAGCTTCGCCAGGTCGTCATCGTTGACGGGTCGTCCCTGGCAGGCCTTGCGCACGCCGGACATGATCTTCTGCCGGGAGAACTCCTCGGTCACCCCGGAGCGCTTGATCACCGACAGGCTGGTCGCCTCCATCGTGGTGAAGCGACGGCCGCAGTGCCGGCACTGGCGCCGGCGACGGATCGCCGCGCCGTCCTCGCTGGTCCTCGAGTCGACGACGCGGGAATCGGACTCGCGGCAGAACGGGCAGCGCATCTCTACTCCTCGAACCGAATGCTGACGGCGGCGCCATGCGCGGGAAGCTGCTCGCTGCCGGCGAGCACCTCGATGTGGTCGGCGACCTGCTTGAGCGCCTGGCGGTCGTAGTCGATGACCTGGCTGACCTTCATGAACGAATGCACTCCCAGCCCGGAGCTGTGTGCTGCGGTGCCCATCGTCGGCAGCACATGGTTGGACCCGGCGCAGTAGTCGCCCAGGGACACCGGTGAGCAGTCGCCGACGAAGACGGCGCCCCCGTTGGTGATGCGGGCGGCGACGGCGGCCGCGTCCTCGGTGTGGATCTCGACGTGTTCGCCGGCGTAGGCGTTGACGACGTCGATCCCGGCCTCGAGATCGTCGACGAGGACGATGGCCGACTGGACTCCGCCCAGGGCCGTGGCGATCCGCTCGGTGTGGGCGGCGGCGGGCACCTGCCGCTCGAGCTCGGCCTCGACGGCCTCGGCGAGTTCGGTCGAGTCGGTGACGAGCACCGAGGCGGCGAGCTCGTCGTGCTCGGCCTGGCTGATGAGGTCGGCGGCGACATAGGCGGGCCGGGCGGAGGAGTCGGCGAGGATGATGATCTCGGTCGGACCGGCCACCGCATCGATGCCGACCTGGGACCGCACGAGGGACTTCGCCGCCGCGACGTAGGCGTTGCCCGGACCGGTGATGAGGTCGACGGGTTCGAGGACTTCGGCGTCGTCGAATCCGTGGGCCAGGGCGCCGATGGCCTGCGCCCCGCCCATCGCCCAGACTTCGCGGACACCGAGGATGGCCGCGGTCGCCAGCACCACAGGGTGGGGCAGGCCGGTGGACTGCGGCGGGCTGGCGATCGCCAGGGACCGGGCTCCGGCGGCCAGGGCGGGCACGACATTCATCACCACGGTCGACGGGTACACCGCCAGGCCGCCGGGGACGTAGAGGCCGACGCGCTCGATGGGCAGGTACCGGGTGGTCACCCGGGCGCCCGCGGCCAGCTGGGTGCTGACATCGGCCGGGCGCTGGTCCGCGGCCACCGTCTCGGCGCGGGAGATCGATTCGACGAGGGCAGCGCGGACATCGGGGGCGAGGTCGGCCTCGGCCCGGTCGAGGGCCTCCTCGGGCACCCGCAGCCGCTCGAGGTCGACTCCGTCGAAGGTGGCGGTGAACCGCTTCACCGCCTCGCTGCCTCCGGTCCTGACCTCGGCCAGCAGATCGGCGACCCGACGTTCGACGTCGGCGTGCGTCTCGGCAGCCCGGGGCAGGCTCTGCTTGAGGAATCTCTTGCTCAGGTTCTCACCGCGGAAGTCCAGAATGTTCACCCGAGACATTCTAGTCCCGTCCGGGCCTCAGGCGCTGAAGCAGCGGGAGCCGAGCAGGGCCTTGAGGTCCCCGTAGAGGCTGGGGTTGGGATCGACCCGGACCGACCGGTCGAGGCGCATCACCGTCTGCCGGCCCGGCTGGGTGAGGACGAGATGCACGTCCGTGTGCCCCTTGTTGGCCTCGAGGATCCGCCGCAGCTTGACCGCCATCTCCTCGGTGGCCTTCTCCATCGGCATCATCAGGTTGAGCGGCCGGTCCTTGGGATCGGTGACATCGGGGATGGTCATCGCCATCGCCATCAGCGAGGTGGGCCGGTCGTCGGAATGGCGGATCCGTCCGGTCAGGGAGATGACGAGGTCGGTGGCGAGCAGGCTCGCGACCGGTTCGTAGGTGTCGCCGAAGAACATCACCTCCACCTCGGCGTCGAGGTCCTCGAGGGTCACGATCGCGTACGGCTTGCCCGAGTTCTTCGACACCTTCCGCGTCACCTGGGTGATCATTCCGCAGACCTTGACCTGGGAGCCGTCGGGGCGGTGGGATTCGGGGTCGACGACCTCGGCGATGGAGGCCTCCGACTCGGCCGCGAGCACACCCTCGAGCCCGTTGAGGGGGTGATCGGAGACGTAGAGCCCGATCATGTCGCGTTCGAAGGCGAGCTTCTCCTTCTTCTCCCACTCGGGGCGGTCGGGAATCGCGACGGAGAAGCTCGGGGCGTCGTCGTCTCCCCCGCCCAGGCCCGCGAACAGGTCGAACTGCCCGTTGGCCTCCTGCCGCTTGACCCCGATCACCGAGTCGACGGCCTCTTCGTGGACCTCGACGAGGGACCTGCGGGTGTGCCCGAGGGAGTCGAAGGCGCCGGCCTTGATCAGGGATTCGATCGTGCGCTTGTTGCACACGTGGCTGGGCACCTTGTCGAGGAAGTCGGTGAAGGAGGTGTAGGCGCCCTTCTCGGTCCGGGCCTCGACGATGCCGTCGACGACGTTGGAGCCGACATTGCGCACCGCCCCCATCCCGAAGCGGATGTTCTCCCCGACCGGGGTGAAGTGCAGGGCCGAGTCGTTGACGTCGGGCGGCAGCACCGTGATGCCCAGCCGCCGGCACTCGTTGAGGTAGATGGCGAGCTTGTCCTTGTTGTCGCCCACCGAGGTGAGCAGGGCCGCCATGTACTCCGCGGTGTAGTGCGCCTTGAGGTAGGCCGTCCAGTAGGAGACGACGCCGTAGGCGGCGGAGTGGGCCTTGTTGAACGCGTAGTCGGAGAACGGCAGCAGGATGTCCCACAGCGCCTGGGCCGCGGCCTCGGAGTAGCCGCGCTCCTTCATCCCGCCGAAGAAGCCGACCTTCTGCTTGTCGAGCTCGGCCTTCTTCTTCTTGCCCATCGCGCGGCGGAGGATGTCGGCCTGACCGAGAGAGTAGCCGGCGACCTTCTGCGCGATCGCCATCACCTGCTCCTGGTAGATG
The DNA here is from genome assembly GCA_031179165.1 of Brevibacterium sp. Taxonomy (GTDB): domain Bacteria; phylum Actinomycetota; class Actinomycetes; order Actinomycetales; family Brevibacteriaceae; genus Brevibacterium. The sequence continues at coordinate 15,492 of JAPSIC010000022.1, read as the reverse complement.
ATGAGACCGTAGGTGGTGCCGAGGATCTCCCGCAGCGGCTCCTCGAGCTCCGGGTGGATCGGGGTGACCTCCTGCAGGCCGTTCTTGCGCAGGGCGTAGTTCGTGTGGGAGTCGGCGCCCATCGGCCCGGGCCGGTAGAGGGCCAGGGTCGCCGAGATGTCCTCGAAGTTGTCGGGCTTCATCAGGCGCAGCAGCGCGCGCAGCCCGCCGCCGTCGAGCTGGAACACCCCGAGGGTGTCGCCGCGGGCGAGGAGCTCGTAGGCGCCGGGGTCGTCGAGTTCGAGGTGCTCGAGGTCGAGGTCGAAGCTGCGGTTGGTCCTGATGTTCTCGACGGCGTCGGAGATGATGGTCAGGTTGCGCAGCCCCAGGAAGTCCATCTTGATCAGCCCGAGACCCTCGGAGGTCGGGTAGTCGAACTGGGTGATGACCTGGCCGTCCTGGAACCGGCGCATGATCGGGATGACGTCGATGATCGGGTCCGAGGACATGATCACGCCGGCCGCGTGCACGCCCCACTGGCGTTTCAGACCCTCGAGGCCCTTCGCGGTCTCGAACGTCTCCTTCGCATCGGGGTCGGTGGTGACGAGCTCGCGGAACTCGCCGGCCTCGTTGTAGCGCTTGGCCTCCGGGTTCTCGATGTCGGCCAGGGGGATGTCCTTGGCCATCTCCGCCGGTGGCAGCGCCTTGGTCAGGCGCTCCCCGAGGGAGAACGGCTTGCCGAGCACCCGGGCGGAGTCCTTGAGCGCCTGCTTGGTCTTGATCGTGCCGTAGGTGACGATCATCGCGACGCGTTCGTCGCCGTACTTGCGCGTCACGTACTCGATGACCTCGCCGCGGCGGCGATCATCGAAGTCGACGTCGAAGTCGGGCATGGACACCCGGTCCGGGTTGAGGAAGCGCTCGAAGAACAGTCCGTGCTGGAGCGGATCGAGGTCGGTGATGCGCATCGCGTAGGCGACCATCGACCCGGCACCGGATCCGCGTCCGGGTCCGACCCTGATGCCGTTGTCCTTCGACCAGTTGATGAAGTCGGCGACGACGAGGAAGTAGCCGGGGAAGCCCATCGAGATGATGATGTCGAGCTCGTAGTCGGCCTGCTTGCGGACCGCGTCGGGGATCCCGTTCGGGTACCGGTACTCGAGTCCCTTCTGCACCTCCTTGATCAGCCAGGAGGTCTCGTCCTCGCCGGGCGGGCACGGGTACTTCGGCATGTAGTTGGCCGAGGTGTCGAAGGACACCTCGCACATCTCGGCGATGGACAGGGTGTTGTCGCAGGCCTCCGGGAGTTCGGAGAACAGGGCGCGCATCTCGGCCGGCGACTTGAGGTAGTAGCCCGAGCCCGAGAACGCGAATCGTGAGCCGCCCTGGTCGTAGGTGGGCTCGATGAGCTTCGACCCGGATTGGATGGCCAGGAGGGCCTCGTGGGCCTTGGCGTCGGATTCGTGGGTGTAGTGGAGGTCGTTGGTGGCGACCAGCGGGATGTTCATCTCCTTCGCCAGCCGCAGCAGGTCCTTCGTCACCCGCTTCTCGATGGACAGGCCGTGGTCCATCAGCTCGCAGAAGTAGTTCTCGGCGCCGAAGATGTCGCGGTACTTCCCGGCCGCGGCCTTGGCCTCCTCGTACTGTCCCAGGCGCAGGCGGGTCTGGATCTCTCCCGAGGGGCAGCCGGTGGTGGCGATGAGCCCCTCGGAGTAGGTCTGGAGCAGGTCTTCGTCGATGCGCGGCCACTTCGCCGTCACCGAGTCCAGCGAGGCGTGTGAGGAGGCCTTGAACAGGTTCCGCATCCCGGTGTTGTTCTTCGACAGCAGCGTCATGTGCGTGTAGAGACCGCCGCCGGAGATGTCGTCGCGCTTCTGCGACTCGTCGGTGCGCCATTTCACCCGCGACTTGTCCCGGCGGTCGGTGCCGGGGGTGACATAGGCCTCGACGCCGATGATCGGTTTGATGCCGGCGTTCGTCGCCTGCGACCAGAAGTCGAAGGCGCCGAACAGGTATCCGTGGTCGGTCGTCGCGATGGCCGACATCCCCGAGGCCTGCGTCGCGGCCATGAGATCGCCGAGGCGGGCCGCACCGTCGAGCATCGAGTACTCGGTGTGGACGTGGAGGTGGACGAAGTCGTCTTTCGGCACTGGCAGCCTTCCTAGAGCGCGGTGTTCCGCATCCACCTTAGACCATCGGGATCGGCCCCGTTCAGCCATCGCCGGGTCCTCGCCGAGGCCCGGCCGAACCCTCCCGGGTGGACCGTTGAGTGGACCGGGCAGGCCGCTGCTCAGGAGCTGCGGAGGCGGTCGAGCGCGGTCTGCAGGTCCTCGGGATACTCGCTCTCGAACTCCACCCAGTCACCGGTCTCGGGGTGGCTGAAGCCGAGCTTGACGGCGTGCAGCCACTGCCGTTCGAGCCCGAGCTGCTTGGCCAGGACGGGGTCGGCGCCGTAGGGAAGATCACCGGCGCAGGGGTGGCGCAGGGCGGAGAAGTGGACCCGGATCTGATGCGTGCGACCCGTCTCCAGGTGGATCTCCAGCAGCGAGGCCCGCCGGTGCGCCTCGAGCACCTCGTAGTGGGTGATCGCGTGCTTGCCCTCGCTGTGGACGGCGTAGAGACCGTCGTGCCGGGGATGACGCGCGATCGGGGCGTCGATGGTGCCGAGCACAGGGTCGGGCAGACCCTGGACCATCGCATGATAGGTCTTCTCGACGGTCCGCTCCTTGAACGCGCGCTTGAGCACGCTGTAGGCGTACTCGCTCTTGGCCACCACCATCAGCCCGGAGGTGCCGACATCGAGACGCTGGACGACCCCCTGGCGCTCGGCCGCACCCGAGGTGGCGATCCCGTAGCCGGCGGCGGCGAGCCCTCCGACCACGGTCCGGCCGGTCCAGCCGACGGCGGGGTGGGCGGCGACCCCGACGGGCTTGTCGACGACGACGAAGGATTCGTCGTCGTGGACGATCCGCATCCCGGGGACGGGGTCCGGGACGACTTCGAGGGGGCGCTTGGCTGCCGGCATGATGACGTCGAGACGCTCTCCCGCGACGACCCGGTCCGATTTGGCGACGACCTGCCCGGCCAGCTGCACTCCCCCGGCCGCGCAGATCTCCGCCGCGGCCGTCCGGGACAGTCCGAGCAGCTTGCTCAGGGCGGAATCCACCCGCTGTCCCTCCAGACCTTCGGGGACCAGGATCGAACGTTCAGTCATGCGTGTCCTCTCTACTCGTGTGTGCCGATTCGGCTGCGGGCCTCGACCCGTCGAGGTCGATTCCCTTCAGACTCGTCACCACCAGGGTCAGCGCTGCCCCCGTGATCGCGATGTCGGCGACATTGCAGATGAAGAACGAGAGGTCGATGAAGTCGACGACCGCGCCGTGGAGGAAGCCGGGCTGGCGGAACAGACGGTCGACGAGGTTGCCGAACAGCCCTCCCAGCAGCAGGCCGAGACCCACCGCCCAGGCCCTCGACCCCAGCTTCCGGGCCAGGACGAGGATGGCGACGAAGACGGCGACCGCGATCAGCGGGAACACCCAGGTGATGCCGGAGCCCATGCCCAGGGCGGCGCCGGGGTTGCGGTAGAAGTCGAACCCTGCCAGGGTGCCGAGGACCGGAACCGGGTCACGGCCTTCGAGGAATCGCACCGCGAGGAACTTGGTGAACTGGTCGAGGGCGAGGACGGCGACGGCGATGCCGAAGAGGGTGCGGAGCATGTGATTGCGTCGGATTCTCGCCTCACGGGCCTGGGAGTTCATCTGGTCCATTCTAGCTCACCGGCCCGGCCCGACGCCCGCGCGGACGCGGTCGCGGGGTGTGGCGACACCCCGGCAGGCGACGAGGTCCGGACGCCCTCTGGGGGTGTCCGGACCTCGGTCGGTGACGCTGGTCTCAGAGCTTGTGGCTCGACGACGACGAGCCGAAGGAGTTCCCGTCGAGGGTCTCCGGTGCCAGGCTGGTGGAGTTCTCCAGTTCGCGCAGCTGGTCGTTGAGGTAGCTCTTCAGGCGGGTGCGGTACTGACGCTCGAAGTTCGAGAGCTGATCGATCGCCCGCTCGAGGGTCGCCTTCTGCGACTCGAGCGAGGACAGGGTCTCGTCGCGCTTGCGCTCGGCCTTGCCGACGATGTCCTGAGCTTCCTTCTCGGCGCTGCGGAGGAGCTCATCGCGCTTCCGCTCGCCTTCGGCCACGTGCTCGTCGTGGACGCGCTGGGCCAGGGCGATCAGACCATGGGCGTCGGCGTCTCCGCCTGCGGTGACGGCCGCGGCACCGGCAGGTGCCGAGGAGGACGGCGCGGCCGGAGCGGACTGGCTGGGAGCCGGGGACTGCGGCGCAGGTGCCGGTGCGGCCTCCTTGACGGCGGGAGCCGAGGGTGCCTCGGGCTTGGCGGCCGGGGGTGCGGCCGGAGCCTCGGGGGCCTTCTCCTCCTTGGGCTGTGCGGGAGCGGGAACGGCCGCCGGCATGGCCTGGGTGGCATCGATGTCCGCGGCCGGAGCGGCCTGGCTCGATCCTCCACCCGACTCGAGCTCCTTGACCCGCTGTTCGGCGGTGGAGAGCTTCTGACGCAGCTCGTCGTTCTCCTGGTAGAGACGACGAAGCTCAACGACAACCTCGTCGAGGAAGTCGTCGACTTCATCCTGGTCGTACCCGTCGCGGAACTTCACATGCTGGAACCGCTTGTTTACTACGTCTTCAGGCGTGAGCGCCATGAGGTCACCTTTGGTCGATCTGCATTCATTCAACGTGGCCGCCCATCCGAGGCGGCTTCAACGTCACAATAGCGTAACACCAACCCATTTGTCGTGCGGAAATGCCGAGCACGAGAAGTCTTTGGGTGAAATCTCACCCATCCGTCCGGCGGCCTCAGATGGTGCTGCGCGAGAGGCCGAAGAGGAAGGAGGCGAGGATCTGGATCGCGATCAGCAGGACGATGAATCCGAGGTCCAGGGACACCTGCCCCAGCCGCAGCGGCGGGATCACCCTGCGCAGGAGCTTGAGCGGCGGATCCGTGAGCGTGTAGACGAACTCGGCGAGAACCAGGAAGAACCCGCGCGGCCGCCAGTCACGGGAGAACACCTGCACGAGGTCGAGCACGACGCGCGCGAGGAGAACGTAGACGTAAAGGCTGAGTGCCGTGCCCAGGATGTAGAAGATGATGGCCACGTGTCCCTAGTGCCTTTCATTGTTCCGGTCAGGTCGGTCCCAGCCTATACGCTCCGGCTGAGAAGAGCTCGAACAGATGGTGGGCGTTCTCAGCTCTGGTTGAAGAAGCTCGCCTGGGTGTCCGGATCCGCTTCGCTCTCACCGGTGACCTCGATGTTCTCCGGCGTCAGCAGGAACACCTTGTTGGTGACCCGCTCGATCGAGCCGTGCAGGCCGAAGATCAGCCCGGCGGAGAAGTCGACGAGGCGCTTGGAGTTCGACTCATCCATCTCGGACAGGTTCATGATCACCGGAGTGCCGTCCCGGAAGGCGGAGCCGATGACCATGGCGTCGTTGTAGCTGCGGGGGTGGATGGTCTTGATGCGATTCATCGAAATTCCTGGCGCCGGGGTGTCTACTGGACGGATCGGTGTCGGATGGATCGGGGTCACCGGTGCCGGCGCCTGGTCCTTGACGGGTTCCGGTTCCGGCGCCTCGTCGAAGGTCTCGACGACCTCGCGACCGCGCCGCTGCTCCACCGGCTGCTCGTCCTCCTCGACGAATCCCAGGTATTCCAGGGTTTTCTTGATTGCTGACATACTGTGCTCCTCGACCTTGCGTTGCTCGCCTGCCGCCCAAACTATCGCATTTGCGCGGTTCCGGACCCCAAGCCTCACTGGTGTGTCGTCAGTTTTGTTCCTGCAGCCACACGACGCCGGCGAACCGCCCCGTCCGCTGCCTGCGCCGGTAGGAGAACAGGTCCTCGGATTCCCGCGTGCAGGTGCGGGAGAAGTGATCGATCGTCACGCCCGCCCGGCTCAGCTGCTCCGCGGCCGCACCGGCGATGTCGAGCGCGGGAGTGCCGGTCACCGACACCGAGGCGGCGACGGGTTCGACCGCGGCGACCTCCTCGCGCAGTTCGGCCGGCACCTCGTAGCAGCGGGGGCACACGGAGGGGCCGATGACGGCGTGGATGTCGCTCGCGCCCTGGTCCCGCATCGCCTCCAGGGTGGCGGGCACGACCCCGGCGGCCAGTCCGGGACGGCCCGCGTGGACGGCGCCGATCACTCCCGCCTCGGGGTCGGCGAGCATGATCGGGGTGCAGTCGGCGACCATGATCGCCAGACCGATGCCGCCTCGTCGGGTCACCTGCGCGTCGGCCTCCGGCGCCGCGGCACGCAGGTGCTCCTCGGCGTCGACCAGATGGACCTCCGTGCCGTGGACCTGGGTGACGAAGCTGAGGCGCTCGGCGCTCAGCCCCAGCACCTGGCCCAGGGCCGCGCGGTTGGCCTCGACCAGCGATTCATCGTCCCCGACGTGGCGGGCGAGGTTGAAGGAGGAGAAGTCCCCGCTCGAATACCCGCCATGCCGGTCGGTGAAGGCGATGTGGGCGCTCACCCGGCCGGGGACGACGAATCGTGAGTGCAGCATGCTACTTGAGGAAGTCCGGGATATCGAGATCGTTGTCGAGGCTCGACGAGCTGCGCTCGCTCGGCAGCGAGGTCGGGATCTGGTGCTCCTCACCCCGGTGGTCGGTCTCCTTGGCGACCGGGGTCTCCGGGACCGTGACGGGGACCGGCTCGGGGTCGGGCACGGCCGCGGGGATCGCCGCGGGGGCCGCCTCGGCGCCGGGGCTCTCCTGACCGGGAACCGTGTTGTCGAATCCGGCGGCGATCACGGTCACACGGCACTCGTCGCCGATGTTGTCGTCGATGACGGCGCCGAAGATGATGTTGGCCTCCGGGTGGGCGGCCTCCTGGACCAGACGCGCGGCCTCGTTGACCTCGAACAGACCGAGGTCGGCTCCCCCCTGGATGCAGAAGAGCACACCGTGGGCGCCGTCGATGCTGGCCTCGAGCAGCGGCGAGGCGATGGCGGACTCGGCCGCCTGGACCGCCCGGTCGTCGCCGGTGGCCGCACCGATGCCCATCAGCGCGGTGCCGGCGTCCTGCATCACCGACTTCACGTCGGCGAAGTCGAGGTTGATCAGGCCGGGCACCGAGATCAGGTCCGTGATGCCCTGGACACCGGAGCGCAGCACCTCGTCGGCGGAGCGGAACGCCTCGACGACGGACACGCTGCGGTCGGAGATCGAGAGCAGACGGTCGTTGGGAATGACGATGAGGGTGTCGACCTCTTCGCGCAGGGAGGCGATGCCGGCCTCGGCCTGGGCCGAGCGGCGGCGCCCCTCGAAGGTGAAGGGGCGGGTCACGACACCGATCGTCAGCGCACCCAGCGATCGGGCGACACGGGCGACGACTGGCGCCGCACCGGTGCCGGTGCCTCCGCCCTCACCTGCGGTGACGAAGACCATGTCGGCGCCTTCGAGGGCGTCGCGGATCGCGTCCTCGCTGGCCTCGGCCGCCTTGCGCCCGATCTCGGGGTCGGCGCCGGCGCCGAGCCCGCGGGTCTGCTCACGACCGATCTCGAGCTTGACGTCGGCGTCAGAGAGCACGAGCGCCTGCGCATCGGTGTTGATCGCGATGAACTCCACGCCGCGCAGGCCGACGTCGATCATCCTCTGGACAGCGTTGACACCGCCGCCGCCTGTGCCGGCGACCTTGATATCCGCTCCGGATTGCGGGAATTCAGCCAAGTCGGTTTCCTCTTTCGGCGCATCACACACGCTTGTTCAGCATGCCTCTTCGAAGTCTTGTCTGCCATGACGCTATTGTCCAGGGCAACTCCACTGCAACCATTCTCCCCGGAGTGTCGGGCATCGACCAAACTTGAACCCGGTGTGTCGGCGTCGAATGTCATCGATATCCGACAGGGTCGGGGCTGCGGGGACGGAGGGGACGCGGATCGCGGGCGCTGCGGCGCGGTCCTCGGGACCGGTCCGCCCCGGCCGGTTCAGCTCGTCACGGGCACGGAGGGCACGGAGACGTCGATCGAGGTGCGTCCGGCCTCGGCCAGCTGCACGGCGGTCTCCAGCTTGAGGCTGGCGCCCGTGCTGTCGCCGAACACCACCTTCGCCTTCGTCTCCCCCATTTCGACGGTGCCCTGCAGGCTGGTCGCGTCGTCGGCGGAGATCGTGCGCAGGTGGGCGCGCAGCTCCGGGCTCAGCTGGGCCATGAATCGGATCACCGCGGCCACCGTCTCCTGATCGGGTGGGCCCTTCGTGTCCTCGAGGACCGTCAGCCCGCCCGGGGCCTTCGTCACCGTGCCCAGATGCACGGCCTCGGCGTCGAAGAGCTCGAAGCACCCTTCGGCGGCGACCGCCAGCACCGGTCGGCGGTCGGTGATCTCGAGGCTGAGGCTGCGCGGACCGGCGTAGTGGACGGAGACCTTCTCGGCCCGCCCGAACTGCTCGAGGACCTCGGCCTCGACGGCCGCCGGGCGCACCTGCGGCAGCGGGGTGCGGCCGTGTTCGGCGAGGACGTAGTCGCGCACGTCCTCGGCCGCGACCAGGCGGCTGCCGCTGACCTCGACCTCCTCGAGGCGCAGCACCGGCGAGAACCAGGCCGCCGCGACCAGACCGAGCAGGGCCAGGACGGCCCCGGCAATGCTCAGTCGCCTGACCCACAGGCGCTTCCGGCGCAGCCGGATGACGGCGGTGAGATCGGCTGTCGAGTTCTCATCGGGGCGGGGTTCGTCGAGCGGCACCGGTCTCAGCGCTCCAGCGCGGTGAGCAGCTCCGGCCCGAGGATCGTCACATCCCCGGCCCCGACGGTGAGGACGAGATCGCCGGGGCGGACCCGCGCGGACACGAACGGCACCGCCTCGTTGAAGGACTCGATGTAGGTCACGTGCTCGTGCGGGACCGTCTCGGCGACGATGGCGCCGGTGATCCCGGGCACGGGGTCCTCGCGGGCGGGGAAGATGTCGAGGACGACCACCTCGTCGGCCAGGCCCAGGGCCTGCCCGAACTCGGTCCTGAACTCCATCGTCCGCGAATACAGGTGCGGCTGGAAGATCGCCCACACCCGTCCCCCGTCGGTGACGACGCCGCGGGCGGCCGAGAGCACCGCGGTGACCTCGGTGGGGTGGTGGGCGTAGTCGTCGATGACGCGCACGCCGCCGGCGATGCCCTTCTCCTCGAAGCGGCGCCGGGTGCCGCCGTAGCCGCCGAGCCCCTCGGCGGCGCGGTCGACGTCGGCGCCGAGGGCGTGGGCGACGGCGATGGCGGCGCTCGCGTTGAGCGCATTGTGCGTGCCCGGCTGCTTGAGGTGCACGGCCAGCCCCTGCTCGCGCCCGGGGATGTCGAGGACGAAGTCGGCGCCGAGGCGCGACTCGAGGTCGCGCAGGCGGATGTCGGCCCGCTCCGACTGGCCGTAGAGCAGGACCCGGGTGCCCTGCTCCCTGGCCCGGGTGGCGACGGCCAGTGAACCCGGGTCGTCGGCGCAGGCGATGACGGTGCCGCCTCGTCCGCCGATGCCGGCGCAGAATTCGACGAAGGCGTCGGTGACCGCCTCGGCGGTGCCGTAGTGGTCGAGATGATCGGCCTCGACGTTGGTCAGGATCCCGATCGCCGGTTCGTAGAGCAGGAACGACCCGTCCGATTCGTCGGCCTCGGCGACGAACACGTCACCGCTGCCGAGGTGGGCGTTGGTGCCCGTGGTCGACAGGACTCCCCCGATCACGAAGGAGGGGTCGAGTCCGCACGCCTGCAGGGCGACCGTGGTCATCGACGTCGTGGTCGTCTTCCCGTGGGTGCCGGCGACGGCGACCGCCCGGCGCTCGAGCATCAGTGAGGCCAGGGCCCCCGAGCGGTGGAGGATCCGCAGCCCGCGGCGCTGCGCCTCGACGAGTTCGGGGTTGTCCGGGCGGATCGCCGAGGAGATGACGAGGGTGTCGGCCTCGCCGAGGTTGTCCGCGGCGTGCCCGATGTGGACCCGGGCGCCGAGCGTCCGCAGGACCTCGACGACGGCGGAGTCCTTGGCGTCGGAGCCGGAGACGGTGACCCCGTTCATGACCATGATCCGGGCGATGCCCGACATCCCCGCCCCGCCGATGCCGATGAAGTGGACGGCACCCAGGTCGGTGGCGGGGACGATCTCGGTGGCTTCCATGTTCAACCTCTCAGCGCGGATTCGACGATCGTGGCCATGGTGGCCGCGGCGTCGGTGGGATAGTTCAGGGCGTGTGCGGCTCGGCTCATCTCCGCCAGCCGGGCGGTGTCCTTGACCAGGGGCAGGACGCGGCCGGTGACCACCGCCGAGGTGAACTCGGCGTTGTCGACCATCTGTGAGGCACCCGCCCGGACGCTGCCGGCGGCGTTGAGCCGCTGCTCCCCGTTGCCGATCGCCAGGGGCACGTAGACGGCGGGCACCCCGGCCACGGTGGTCTCGGCGACCGTCGCGGCTCCCGACCGGGCGACGAGCAGATCGGCGACGGCGTAGACCTTGTGCATCCCGTCGACGTAGTCGACGACGTGGTAGTCGGGCAGCCCGGCGGCCGCGGCGCGCAGCGCCTCGCCCTTGCCCCGGCCGGTGATGTGGAGGACCTGGACCCCCTGCTCCTGGCACTGCGCGGCGGAGTCGAGGAAGGCGTCGTTGATCCTCTGCGCGCCCGAGGAGCCTCCGGTGACGACGAGCACCGGGGCGTCGTCGCGCAGCCCCAGCTCGGCCCGGGGGGCCCGCCGCGCCACGGGGTCGCTGCGGTCCAGGGACGTGATCTCCGCGGGCATCGGCATCCCGACCAGCCGGGCGCCGGGCAGCTTGGTGTCCGGGAAGGTGATCCCGACCCGCCCGGGCCTGGTCAGGCGGGCGCCGAGGCGGTTCGCCATCCCGGGCTTGGCGTTCGCCTCGTGGATGATCAGCGGCAGCCTCGCCGCACGCGCGGCGAGGAACGCGGGTGGGCAGACGTAGCCGCCGACGCCGACGACGGCGGACACCTCGCGGTCGGCGATGATCGAGCGCACCGCGGCGATGTTGGCGGCGAAGCGGGCCGGGAACTTCACCGCCGCCGGGCTCAGCGACCGGGGCATCGGGACCTTGTCGATCGTGAGCAGTTCGAAGCCGGCCTGCGGGACGAGGTCGGTCTCGAGTCCGTCGGGGGTGCCCAGCGCGAAGACGTCCGCCTCCGGGTGACGGGCTCGCAGCTCCCGTCCGATGGCCAGCATCGGCGAGATGTGGCCGGTGGTGCCGCCGCCGGCCAGCAGAATACTCAGGGTCATCTCACTTCTTTCGTCGTATTGCCGGTGGTGCGGCGTCGGGCGAGGACCGCGAACGAGGAACGCAGGCGGGTCCGGTGGGCCGCGATGGCGGCCGGCGCCCCCTTCTCGGTGCGGGCGAAGGACAGGATCACCCCGACCGCCAGGAGCGTGGCGATGATCGAGGAGCCGCCGTAGGACACGAACGGCAGGGGCAGTCCGATGACGGGCAGCAGCCCGGTCACCACTCCGATGTTGATGGCCGCCTGGCCGATCAGCCAGGCGAAGAGTCCGGCCGTCGTGATCTGGACGAACAGGTCCTTCGAGCGCAGGATCACCCGGATCAGCCCGTAGGCGAGGGTCGCGAACACGAGCACGACGACGAGGGTGCCGAGGAGTCCGAGCTCCTCGCCGATGATGGCGAAGATGAAGTCGTTGTGGGCCTCGGGCAGCCAGGACCACTTCTCACGGCTCGCGCCCAGGCCCACGCCCAGCCATCCCCCCGAGGCGAGGGAGAACAGGCCGTGGTTGGACTGCCAGGCCGAACCGGTGATGTCGGCCGCGGTCTGGTCGGCGTGGCCGGTGAGCATCGCCTCGATCCGCTGCAGCCGGTTGCTCGAGCTGAGCACGTAGAAGACGGCGACGGTGGCCAGTCCGGCGAAGAGCAGCAGGAAGTGCCTCCAGGGGAAGCCGCCGATGAACAGGCAGACCATGGCCATGGCCATGAGGACGACGGCGGTGCCGAGGTCGTTGCCGGCGATGATCAGCCCGACGGCCAGGGCGATGCCCGGGACCACCGGGATCATCGCGTGGCCGAAGGTCTTCATCTTCCCGAACTTGCCCGCCAGCACGAAGCCGAGCCAGACGGCGAGGGAGATCTTGAGGAACTCGGAGGGCTGGAGCTGGAATCCGCCGAGCTGGATCCAGTTGGCGTTGCCGTTCGTCGACTTCCCGACCCCGGGGATGAACACCGCGGACTGCAGGATGACGCCGAGCACCAGCGCCGGCCAGGCCAGTCGCTTCCAGGTGGACAGCGGGATGTGGGCGGCGATGAGCATGAGCGCGATCCCGATCGCCGCGAAGCCGGCCTGCTTGTTGAAGTAGGCGAACGACGAGCCCTCACCGCCGTCGTAGGAGGTGATCGAGGAGGCCGACAGCACCATCACCAGCCCCAGCGAGGTCAGTGCGAGGACGGAGACGAGCACCAGGTAGTACGTGGTCAGGGGGTAGGCGGAGACGCGGGTCAGCTCTCGTCCGACGCCGATCAGGGCATCCCGGACCGGCTGCGCGCGCTCACCCTTGCCCGCACGCGACGGCCCAGCGCCCGTGGCCCGGCCGAACGGCTTCCGCAGGGCGGGCCTGCGCGCGCCCTGCACGCCGTCGCTCGCAGTGGACTTGGCGGACTTGGAGGAGCTCTTCGCGGCGCTCTTCGTCGATTTGGAACCGTTCGTGGCGCTCTTCGCGGACGTGGTGCCCTTCGCGGACGTGGAGGCCTTCGTGGTGTCCTCGCCGGTGGCGGGCTTGGTGCCCTTCGCTGATCTGGCGCCCTTCGCGGACGTCGCGCCCTTCGCCGTGCCCGCGGTCGTCGTCTCCTCGGCGGGCGCCGTGGCGGTCCCGCGACCGGCCCTGCGCCATCCGCCCTTCGGCGCGGACTTCGACGAGGCGGGGCGGCGGGTGGCCTTCGCGGTGGTCTGCCTGCCCATCTCAGCTCCCGAGGTGAGCGTGGACGGCCTCGGCGAAGAGGTCGCCGCGTGTGGTGTAGTTGCGGAACTGGTCCATGCTCGCCGCGGCCGGTGCCAGCAGCACGACGTCACCGGCAACGGCCACGGAGCCGGCCGCGGCGACGGCGGCGGTGATGATCGCCTGGCCCCGCCGCTCCGGCGGTTCGGAGTCACCGGCGAGGTCCGGGTCGACCCGGACGACGGGAAGCTCGGGGCGCACCTCGGCGACGGCCTGCCGGAACGGGACCTCGTCGGTGCCGATGAGCACGAGTGCGCGCAGTCGGTGTCCGTGCTCGCGCAGCAGCGGGGTGAGGTCGGCGCCCTTGGGCAGTCCCCCGGCGATCCAGACGATGGAGGAGAAGCTGCTCAGGGAGGCGGCCGCCGCGTGGGTGTTCGTCGCCTTCGAGTCGTCGATCCAGCGGATGCCGTCGCTCGAGGCGACGGGGACCATCCGGTGCGCCCCCTGGGTGTGGGCGGCCAGTCCCTGCGCCACCGCCGGTCCGGGGACGCCGATGCTGCGCGCCAGCGCGGCCGCGGCCAGGGCGTTGGCGACCTGGTGTGCCGCCGGCTCCTCGCCGGCGACGCCGGTGGCGGTCGCGACGTCGCCGAGAGTGGCCAGTTCCGCCGCCGAGGAGTAGCGCTGCGGGATGAAGGCGCGGTCGACGAGCAGGTCGTCGACGACCCCGAGCTCGCCCGGACGGGGGATGTCGGTGGTGAAGCCGACCGCCTTCGCCCCGGCGACGACGTCGGCCTCCTCAACCATTCTCCGGGTGGCCTCGTCGGCGACGTTGTAGACGCAGGCGGTCTTCACCTGGTGGTAGATCCGGGCCTTGTCGCTCGCGTAGGCCTCGGCGCTGCCGTGCCAGTCGAGGTGGTCGGGGGCGATGTTGAGCACCGCCGCGGCGTCGGCGCTCAGCGAGAACTGCCAGTGCAGCTGGAAGCTCGAGAGTTCGATCGCGAGCACCTCGAGTCCCGGTTCGAGGACCGCCTCGAGCAGGGGCGTGCCGATGTTGCCGCAGGCCTTCGCCCGGAGCCCGGCGGCGAGCAGCATGGATTCGAGCATCGTGGTGGTCGTGGTCTTGCCGTTGGTCCCGGTGATCGCCAGCCACTTCGCGTCGTTGGTCCCCCGGATCCGCCAGGCCAGCTCGACCTCGCCGATGACGGGGATGCCCGCGGCCATGGCCGCGGCGAGCACCGGTTGGTCGGGTCGCCAGCCCGGGGAGGTGACGACGAGGTCGAGCGGCTCGGCGGGCAGGGACTCGACGTGTTCGGGTCCGCGCCGGATCTGGACGTCGAAGACCTCGAGGATCTGGGCCTTCTCGCTCACGTCCGCCTCGGCGTCGCCGTCGATGACGATCACCTCGGCGCCGCGCTCGGCCAGGTGCACGGCGGCGGGGAAACCGGTCACGCCGAGCCCGGTGACGAGGATCCGGAGCCCGGCCAGGGACGAGCTCGGACCCTGCAGCGCCGCGGGGATCCCCGCGGCGTTCGGGTAGGCGGCGGCCAGCGCGTCCACCTCCGAGGCCTCGGCTCCGGTGTCGGCTCCGGTGTCGGCGGCGGGGGTCTCAGCCAATCCGCGACACCCATTCGGCGTAGAACAGGGAGATCCCGGCGATGACGAAGAGGGCGGCGATGATCCAGAACCGCACGACGATGGTGACCTCGGCCCATCCCTTGAGCTCGAAGTGGTGCTGGAGCGGGGCCATCCGGAACACGCGCCGGCCGGTGGTCTTGAAGGAGGCGACCTGGATGATCACCGACAGGGTGATGATGACGAAGAGTCCGCCCAGGACGACGAGCAGGAGCTCCGTGCGGGTCATGATCGCCAGCCCGGCGATGGCGCCGCCGATGGCCAGCGACCCGGTGTCGCCCATGAAGATCTTCGCCGGCGAGGTGTTCCACCACAGGAAGCCGAAGCAGGCGGCCGTCATCGCGGCGGCGACCATGGCCAGGTCCCGGGGGTCGCGCATGTAGTAGCAGGCGTTGGTCGCCTCGGACATGAGGTTGCAGTTCTGCGTCGACTGCCAGGTGCCGATCACGACGTAGGCCGCGAAGACCACCGCCGAGGCACCCGCCGCCAGGCCGTCGAGTCCGTCGGTGAGGTTGACGGCGTTCGAGACCGCGGTGACGATGAGGTTGGCCCAGATGACGAACAGGACGAGACCGAGCAGGGCCGAGCCGAACGCGAGGTCGAGGTTCGTGTCCCGGATGAAGGAGATCTTCGTCGACGCCGGGGTCTCCCCGAACGAGTTGGGGAACTGGAGGGCGAGGACGGCGAAGGAGATGCCGACGAAGCCCTGGCCGATGAGCTTCGGCAACGGGCGCAGCCCCAGGGACCGCTGCTTCTTGATCTTGATGAAGTCGTCGAGGAACCCGACGACGCCGAGACCGGCCGCCAGCCACAGCACCAGCAGGCCCGAGGCGGTGGGCACGGACCCGGTGAACAGGTGTCCGAGCAGGTAGGCGAGGATCGCCGCGCCGATGATGACGACGCCGCCCATCGTCGGGGTCCCGCGCTTGGTCGCGTGCGAGGTCGGTCCGTCATCGCGGACGAACTG
>JAPSIC010000245.1 GCA_031179165.1 Brevibacterium sp. | reverse complement strand
GGTGAGACGAACGCCCAGTAGAGCCGTCCCCGCAGTCCGCGGGGGATGAACAGTGCCCGCTGTCGGTACCGAGTGCCTGTCCTGCCGTCGCGGACATCCTCCTCCACAGTGAACTCCAGCCATGCATCACCCGACACTTTCATCTCCGCGCGCAGGAGCAGCCTGGACTCTGGTTCCAGGGCCTCGACCCGCCACCAGTCGACCGGATCCCCCACTCGCAACGAGTCGGGCAGGCGCCGGCCCCGATTGAGGCCGGCACCGCCGACGATCTTGTCCCACACTCCGCGCACCTTCCACGCCAGGGGCCAGGAATACCAGCCATTGGACCCGCCGATGCCGACGACCACGGTCCACAGCTGCTCGCGCGAGACCCGAGGGAAGAAGAAGGTCCGGTCATCGGAATACACCCGCCTGCCCGCCCACCGGGGGTCGTTGGGCAGCGGGTTGGCGGCCTGCGCGAGCACCCCGGCGTCGGCGTCCCAGTTCGTGTCGACCGCGCCCTCGGTCTCGCGTTGCAAGGCCAGGCGCACGGCCTGCTCATAGGTGAGCAGCCCGGTGGCCGGTGGCGGGATCACCTCATCGATGCCGTGGTCCGATGCCACTGCGTCCTCTTGCAGCGACTGGACGAGCGGCAGCGTCAGCGAGAATGGCAGAGGCGTCACCAGGCCCACCCACATTCCCGACAGCTTCGGCGCCGGCAGCGGGATGGAGATGACGTGGCGGGGTTTGAGGCCGGCGATGCGGGCGAAGGCGCGCATCACCTCGGCGTAGGTGAGGACATCGCGCGAGCCGATGTCGAAGGGACGATTGACCGGCTCGGTGACGTCGACGGCAGCGATGAGGTAGTAGAGGACGTCGCGCACGGACAGCGGCTCGACCCGATTGGACACCCAGTCCGGGGCGGGCATCCAGCGCAGGGTCGTCGCGAGGTGACGGATCATCTCGAACGAGGCCGAACCGGACCCGATGATGATCCCCGCCTGGAACACGATCGTGTCCACGGCCGAGTCGAGGAAGATCCGTCCGACCGTCGCCCGGGAGCGCATGTGCGTGGACAGCGTGTCCGTCTCGGGGTGGAGTCCGCCGAGGTAGACGATGCGAGCGACACCGGCGCGTTCGGCGGCCGCGGCGACCCGGGAGGCGGTGCGGGCTTCACGGGCCTCGAAGTCGCTGCCCGAGCCCATCGAGTGGACGAGGTGGTGGACGACGTCGATGCCGGCCATCGCCTCGTCGAGGCCGTGCCCGTCGTCGAGGTCGACCCGATGGACGGTGACCTCGCCGGCCCACGGCACCCCGTCGAGCTTCTCGGGCGAGCGCACGGCGACGCTGACCCGGTGGCCGGCGTGGAGGAGGCGGGGCACGAGGCGACCGCCGATGTAGCCGGTCGCCCCGAGCACGAGCACCCGGCGCGGCCTCTGCGTTCTGGCGATGATCTCCATGCTCACGTCCATGCCGGTCCCCCCCCTCAGCGTTGCATCATTGTGCCCAGCCTAGTGTCATTCCCCCGCGGCGATGGCGTCGATCGCGGCCGGGTCGGAGGAGCGCAGGAACTCCTCGATGCGGGCCGCTTCCTCGGCTTCCCCGATCCCCGCCGAGGCGCGTCCCAGGGCGTAGAGGGAGCGGAGGAATCCGCGGTTGACCTCGTGCGACCACGGGATCGGTCCGGCTCCGCGCCACCCGGCGGCGCGCAGGGCGTCGAGGCCGCGGTGGTAGCCGACGCGGGAGTAGGCGTAGGAGTCGACGAGGCGGCCCTCGGCGAAGGCTTCATCGGCGAGCACCGACCAGGCCAGGGAGGA
>JAPSIC010000244.1 GCA_031179165.1 Brevibacterium sp. | reverse complement strand
ACCGGCTCGGTGACGTCGACGGCGGTGATGAGGTAGTAGAGGACGTCGCGCACGGACAGCGGCTCGATCCGGTTGGACACCCAGTCCGGGGCGGGCATCCAGCGCAGTTTCATCGCCAGGTGGCGGATCATCTCGAACGAGGCCGACCCGGAGCCGATGATGATCCCGGCCTGGAACACGATCGTGTCGACTGCGGAGTCGAGGAAGATCTGCCCGACCTGCGCCCGCGACCGCATATGAGTCGACAGAGAGTCCGTCTCGGGATGCAGCCCACCCAGATACACGATGCGGCTGACCCCGGCGCTCTCCGCAGCCCCGGCGACCCGGGCGGCGGTGCGGGCTTCGCGGGTCTCGAAGTCGCTGCCCGAACCCATCGAGTGGACGAGGTGGTGGACGACGTCGATGCCGGCCATCGCCTCGGCGAGTCCCTTGCCGTCGTCGAGGTCGACCCGATGGACGTCGACGTCACCGGCCCACGGGACCCCCTCGAGCTTCTCGGGCGAGCGCACGGCGATGCTGACGTGGTGACCGGCTTGGAGTAGGCGCGGCACGAGGCGACCGCCGATGTAGCCGGTCGCCCCGAGCACGAGCACCCGGCGCGGCGTAAGCGTTCTGCGGATGATCTCAGTGCTCACGTCCATGCCGGTCCCCCGCTCAACGTAATGTCATTGAGCCCAGCGTATCGTCATTCGCCTGCGGCGATGGCGTCGATCGCGCTCGGATCCGAGGCGCGCAGGAAGTCCTCGATGCGGGCCGCTTCCTCGGCTTCGCCGATCCCCGCCGAGGCGCGCCCCAGGGCGTAGAGCGAGCGGAGGAATCCGCGGTTGATCTCGTGCGACCACGGGATCGGTCCGGCTCCACGCCAGCCGGCGGCGCGCAGGGCGTCGAGGCCGCGGTGGTATCCGACGCGGGAGTAGGCGTAGGAGTCGACGAGGCGGCCCTCGGCGAACGCTTCATCGGCGAGAACCGACCACGCCAGGGAGGAGGCGGGCAGGTCCGCGACGATGTCGAGGGCCTCCTCACCGGCGGCCAGCCGCTGGCCGGCT
Source organism: Brevibacterium sp. (assembly GCA_031179165.1). GTDB lineage: Bacteria > Actinomycetota > Actinomycetes > Actinomycetales > Brevibacteriaceae > Brevibacterium. The sequence continues at coordinate 755 of JAPSIC010000244.1, read as the reverse complement.
TCGACGTCGGCGTGGTCGTCGGGAAGGTAGGTGGGCTGGGGGCCGAGCTGCCCGGCGTTGAGGTTGCCGATGTGCGAGGGGTTCCCGATGGGCTGAGTCATGTGCGTCTCCTTCGTGTCAGTCCGTCTTCACGGCGGACGGTTGGATGGCGTAGGGGTTGGTGCTCAGGGCGCCGAAGATGTCCTTCTTCGCCAGTTCTGTGAGCTGCTCCTTCGACTTCACGTCGGTCGCCCACACCTCGAGGCCCGAGTCGAGCCAGGTGTCGACGTCTGCGGCGTCGACGGCGATCATCGTGAAGCCCTGGGACTTCAGCTCCTCGGCACTCGCGGAGGCAGAGTCGCCGATGAACATCGCGGCGACGCCTGCGGACTGGGCCGCGGCCGCGACCTCGGGGTTCGAGGTCCGCACGATCGTCGATTTCTCGGCCTTCGCCTCGGCGATGGGGGCCAGTGCCTTGTCCGCGAGTTCGGCGGGTTCGATCTGCGGCATGAGCACGGTGGTACCGGCGAAGCTGTCGACGGTCTCATCCCAGGTGATCGGCTCTCCGGCCGAGTTGCCCTCGCGCGGGGACCTGATGCTCAGTTCGGAGAAGGTCTCGCGGTTGAGCTTGTCGAGCCCACCGGTTGCGCCCATCAGCTCGGGGGCGAGTTTGGGGTCGGCGGCGACGACCGTGCCGTCGCCGAGCTCGGCGAGGGTGGGCGCGGGGAGGTAGCCGAACTTCACGTCTTCGGTGAAGGCGAGCTTCGAGTTGGCGG
>JAPSIC010000145.1 GCA_031179165.1 Brevibacterium sp. | reverse complement strand
GTCATCGGCGCGCGGAGTGCATCCGATTCCCAGGGGGATGTTCGCGCCAGCAGATGACCGAGCACGACTGTGAAGATGAGGATGCCTTTGGCGCGATCGAGTCGATAATCACGAGTCGGCATCCGAAAAGGCTAGCAACCCGACAGCGACCGGTCTTGTGTCTTCACTGAGTCCATCTCGGCGGCCGGATGTCTCCATGCGACGGCGAAAGTCCTGGTGACGATCCCGAATTCGATCCACACCTGAATGGCCGCTGTCGACCGTAGTTTGTCAAGATTTCATAACGTTCACAGCTTCTGTGCAATCAGCGTCCAGGCTGTCGGCGGTCCTCGGCGCACCGTTGCTCCCATCGACCCGTGGATCTAGACTGGCGTATCGAACACGTATTCGAATGCCGTCAGGAGGTCGACCATGGAGAAGTGGCAGCAGCCCCTGATTCCCGGCCTCCACCTCGGCGAGGGTTCCTGGGGCGGGGATTCCAACGGCGGGAACGGCGATGACGGGGTCGCTCACGCGGTCCCCGGGGGTCCCGGTCCCGACGCCGCGTCTGAAGAGCAGACACCGGCCGAACGCACTCTGTCCTTCATCGTCGCCGAGGTTGCCCGCGTCAATGGGCGCGCGACCTGCCGGGAAGGCGGACTGCCCGCTGGCGCCGAGTACGTGTCGGACGCAGGAGTCATCGATCTCGACACCATCCCCGGCGATGACGAAGCGACCATTGAGCTCCTCGGATCCGCGCACACTCTCGGCTGCTTCGCATCGTCGCCCAACGGCTTGACCGCCCCCGACTATCAGAGTGCTTGGCTGAAGGCGCACTTCCCGGTCGAGTTCCTCACCGGGGTCCTCGAGCACACTCCCGACGGTCCGCAGCGCAACGCGCTGCTCGACGAGGCCCGTCGCATCGGCGTTCCGCTGCTGCCGATCGACATCAACGCCTCTGGTGACCGGCACCGGGTGGAGCGGATCGGACGTGAGGTCAAGGGCATTCGCCTGCCCCTGCACGCGGTCGCCGAGGACGGTGGCTCGGGGGTCTCCGACATCCTCGACGGGCAGCCCTTCGTCTCGATCACCGACGTCCAGCAGCGGGGTCGACCTTCACGCGCGCTGATGACGAGCCTGGCCGCTGTCGGTGCGTTCGACAGCCTGCTCAGCGGGGCCGAAACCGGAGCGGGTCCCGGCACGGGTGCTGCTCGTGGCCGAGGTGACGGCAATGCCGGTGAATCTCGCCGCGGCGCCATCATCGCCTTCGTCCGCCAACTGACCGCACGCCCCCGGACGAGGACATCTCGCGACGGCCGCGTTCCGATGCTCGGAGAAGAGTCCCTCGCCGAGGCGAGGGTCCCGGATCCGAGCACTCCGGTGTCCATCGCCGCCGCGGGCCGCGGACAGGAAACCGTGCAGCTCTCGGGCGATGGGCTCGCAGCCGATGAGGACACCGCCGTCGAAGCCGAGTCCGGAGGACGGCCGGGACTCGAGGAGACCGACGAGGAGGACATGCTCGATCCCTACCGACCGATGCTCGATCAGCTGGGCGTCACCTCGGCGGCTCAGGCATTGGGACTGCGCGCGGGAGCTCGGGTGCTCCTCGCCGGCACCCGCTGCGCCCCGCCGCTGGAGGTCGACAGTCAGCCGTCGACGGGCGGGGAATCGGACCTGATCGGCTTGGACGACGGCATTGCCTGTGTCGCCATCGAAGCCATCGACGAGTCTGGCCAGGGCGAACCGCTGTTCGTGGCGAACCTCATGCTGGTGCGGGGCAGGACACGACGCACCGATGACGATGACATCCTGATCCGAGCCGAGGAGATCGTCGACCTCGAGGATCTGTGGCAGACGTGGCTCATCGCCGCCTCGTGAGGCGGCCTGAGCCGAGGCGGCCGTTGCTGACCCACGCAGAAGGGCATCGTCGATGCGTCGACGATGCCCTTCTCGGGTCCTAGTCGGTCGTCCGTCCTCGTGCCGCGGACTCGATGAGGTTGTCACCGGCGAGTGTGGTCCCTGACCGCACAGCCTCGGCCCAGGCATCGGTCGTGGTCACTGCGGCCCAGTTGGAGTTGAGCAGAGTCATGATCGTCTCGTAGACCTGCTGGGCGGGGGCCGAACCTGCGGAGTTGAGGAGGTCGATGGCGCCCGTGGCGTCGGAGAGCACTTCGACGGTGAAGCCGAGTGGTTCGGCGCCCGCGGCCGAGGCGACGACGCAGTTGTTCGTCATGTAGCCGACCAAGGTGACCGTGTCGATCTTGCGCTCGCGCAGCCATTCGGCGAGGCCGGTGTCCGCGAAGACGCTGCTGAAGCTCTTCGTGAACCGGTGCGCCGCAGAATCGGAGCGCTGCGCGATCTCGGGGTGAAGGGCGAAGGTCGGCGACTCCGGTGCGAAGACCGGGAATCCTTCCGGAGCCGCATGCTCAACGATGACGACCGGAACGTCGGCCTTCGCGGCGGTGTCCATCGCCTCGACGATATGGGCCAGCGACTCATCGCGGGGTGGGTGCTGGATCGGCAGCAGGCCCGTGAAGTACTCCTGCTGGATGTCGATGACGACGAGGGCGCGGCGAGGTGCGGACATGATCTCTCCTGTGGTTGGTGTGATGCGGATCGGTCGTTGCGATGGACCCCGGCGGGTGCCGGGCGGATTCGGTTCAGGCGGAGCCGTAGTGGGCGGCGAGGAGTTCGACGGTGCGTTCGCTCGTGCCCGGTGAATGCGAGCCGAGCACGATCATCACCTCATCGACGCCGGTCTGCCCGTGGAGCTCCTCGAGGCGACCGGCCACGGTTTCCGCGGTGCCGGCGAACGTGCGGTTGGTGTATCGGTCGAGGACCGCTCGTTCGTGCGCCGTCGCCGGGTAGTCGGCGACCTCCTCCGGGGAGAGGAGGCTGTAGGGCTCGCGCTTGAACATGCGCAGCATCGCCATCGCCTGGGTGGACGCCTCCCGCTTCGCCTCTGCCGGGTCCTCGGCGACGATCGTGCTCATGCTCACCAGCGAATACGGCCGGTCGAGGATTTCGGAGGGGGTGAAGTTCTCCCGGTAGATGCGCATCGCGGAGGTGATGTCGGCATCGCCGAACTGCAGGGCGAAGGCGTAGGGTCGACCGAGGCGAGCGGCCAGATGCGCCGAATACGTCGAGGACCCGAGGATCCAGACCTCCGGGACGATCGCTGAGCCGGGCACTCGATTCTGCTCGGCCTGCCACGGTCCCGGAACCGCATGAACGTCGACGTAGGGATGGCCGATGGGGAAGTCGTCGGTGAGGAAGCCGAGCAGTTCGGCGACCTGCTGCGGGAATGCGTCATTCGCCCCGGCTCCGCGACGCAGCGCAGATGCGGTGGCTCCGTCGGTTCCCGGCGCTCGCCCGAGTCCGAGATCGATCCGATCGGGAGCGAGGGCATCGAGCATCCCGAACTGCTCCGCGATGACCAGCGGTGCGTGATTGGGGAGCATGACCCCACCCGCGCCGAGGCGGATGCGCGTCGTCTCCGCGGTGAGGCGGGCGATCATCACCGGGGGAGAGGCGATGGACAGCGCCGGCATTGCGTGGTGCTCGGACATCCAGAACCGGTGAGCGCCGAGGCGGTCGGCGACCTTCGCGATGCGGATCGTCTCTGAGAGTCCGTCGGCTGCCGTGCGACCGACCCCGGGGCCGCCGCCGGTGTGCACGGACAGGGCGAATGGGGCAGAGCCGAACGGGGGAGGGAATTGCACGCGAACCTCATTTCTCATGGAAAGCAGTACGTTTTCACGTGATGTCAAGAGTATCAGAAGTTCACGGTAAATCGGCACTGCTACCATGAAGGTCATGTCCGACCTGCCTCTCCCTCCCAGTCCCGGTGCCCGGGAGCACAGCAGCATCGATCTCGCCAACAGTGTGATCCGGCTGCCGGGTGGGAAGACCCTTGACGCTTTGGACACCCCGGGGTCCACGACCGCATGGCTGATCGAGCGCGGTCTTGTCGGGGACGGGGCGGCGCTGCAGTCCTACTGTCAGAATCGGCTCGTGCGGCTGCGCGAGGATCTTCGCGAGGTGTTCACGGCCCGCGTCACCGGCTCCGCGGTCGACTCTCGCGCGCTCGAGGGGATCAATGCGGCTCTCGTGGCCGCGCCGAACGCCTCGCTGCTTCACTACGCGCCGGATTCCGGCTTCTTCCGCTCGCTCGACCACCCCGCCACTCAGCTCATCGAACACGCCATGTCGGTCATCGCCGAGGATGCCGCGAGTCTGCTGGCCGGAGACGAGGCCGGGCTGCTGGCGCAGTGCGAGGCGGAGCCGTGCACGCGGTTCCTGCTCAAGACCCATGGGCGCAGGCAGTGGTGTTCGACCCGGTGCGGAGACCGGGTGCGGGCGGCCCGCTCCTACGCCCGCAAGCGCCAACAGGCGAACTCGGAATCGGCCTGACCGGTCGGCTCACGCGCGCAGCTCGGCGAACTCCGAATCGGACTGAGCGTTCGGCCTCACGCGCGCAACTCGACGGGCGGACCAGTCCGGGCGCGTCAGCGCCAGGGCGGACCGTCCGTGCGAAGCCCTGCCCGCGTCACCCGATCTGGTCGGACAGCTCCAGCCAGCGCTCCTCGAGCTCGGCGATCTCGTTCTCGAGGGCGCGCATCGAGGTGGTCAGCTCCGCCAGTCCCTCGAAGTCCGACTGATCATGGGCCGCCATCTGCTCGTGGTGCGAGGCGATCTGGGAGCTCAGCTTGTCCATCCGCCGTTCGATCGCCGAGACCTCCTTCTTCGCGGCACGCAGCTGGGCGCCGCTCAGCTGCCCGTCGCCCGCCGAACCGGACCCCGAGCCCGAACTGCCGGCACCGGCCTCAGCACCGGAACCGGCACCACCGGAGGCTGTGCCCGAGCCGTTGCCCTTCCCTGCGCCCGTCCCCGCGGCAGCGGCATTGCCCGCACCGGCGGCCCGCAGCCGCAGGTACTCATCGACCCCGCCCGGCACATGCCGCAGGTGTCCGTCGAGGATCGCATACTGCTGATCGGTGACCCGCTCGAGCAGGTACCGGTCGTGGGAGACGACGAGCAGGGTGCCCGGCCAGGAGTCGAGGAGGTCCTCCATCGCGGCGAGCATGTCGGAGTCGACGTCGTTTGTCGGCTCGTCGAGGATGATCACATTGGGCTCGGACATGAGCAGGAGCAGCAGCTGCAACCGGCGCTTCTGACCGCCCGAGAGGTCGTCGACGCGGGCGGACAGATGCTCCTTCGCGAAGCCCAGGCGCTCGAGCAGCTGGGCCGGGGTGAAGTCCTTGCCCTCGATCGTGAACGTCGTCTTCGAATCGGCGAGGACCTCGCGCACCCGGCGACCGCCGATCGTCGCCAGTTCCCTGAACTGCTGGTCGAGGACACCGACCTGCACCGTCTTGCCGCGCTTGACCCGGCCCTCGGTCGGTTCGAGAACACCTGCGACAAGATTGAGCAGCGTTGACTTCCCGGCGCCGTTGGGGCCGAGGATCCCGGTCCGCTCGCCGGGACCGATCCGCCAGGTGACAGCGTCGAGGATCCGCCGTCCGCCGAAGGTCACCGACACGTCGAGAAGGTCGACGACGTCCTTGCCCAAGCGGGCAGCGGCCATCTTCTTCAGCTCGATCGGATTGCGCACCTCGGGGACGTCGGCGATGAGCTGGTTCGCCGCCTCGATCCGGAACTTCGGCTTCGACGTCCGGGCCGGTGCTCCCCGACGCAGCCAGGCGAGCTCCTTGCGCATGAGGTTCTGCCGCTTCGACTCGGTCGCGGCCGCGATCCGGTCGCGTTCCACGCGCTGGAGGACGTAGGCGGCGTATCCGCCTTCGAAGGGCTCGACAATCCGGTCGTGGACCTCCCAGGTCTTCGTGCACACCTCGTCGAGGAACCACCGGTCGTGGGTGACGAGCAGGAGGGCGCCGGAATTCCTGGGCCACCGGTTCTTCATGTGCCGGGCCAGCCACGCGATGCCGTCGACGTCGAGGTGGTTGGTCGGTTCGTCAAGGATGATGAGGTCCCAGTCGCCGACGAGGAGAGCGGCCAGGGCGACCCGGCGGCGCTGACCGCCGGAGAGGCTGCCGATCGTGGCTTCCCAGTCGAGGTCGGAGATCAGCCCGCTCATGATGTCGCGGGTCTTCGCGTCCGAGGCCCACTCGTGCTCGGCCATGTCACCGACGACCGCATGGCCGACGGTCGCCTCGGGATCGAGGTCGTCACGCTGGGTGAGCATGCCCAGCTGCAACCCGCCGCGGTAAGTCACCCTGCCCGCATCCGGTTCGATGACGCCCGCCAGCATGCCGAGCAGACTCGACTTCCCGTCACCGTTGCGGCCGACGATGCCGATCATGTCCCCGGACTCGACACCGAGGGTGACGGAGTCGAAGACGACGCGGGTGGGATATTCGAGGTGCAGGGCTTCGGCCCCCAGGAGATGTGCCATAACCTCACCAAGGATAGAGCACGGCTGTGGGTCGCCGCTGACCGTCGGAGTCGTTTGTTGCGGTTTCATATCGGTGTCGAGCGAGCGGATGCCTAGGCCCGCGATCAGCGGTCGAAGGTGGTCTAGACTGACCGGTAATTCACCAAAGAATGAGCATTCATTCAGCGGTTTCGCATTTTCAAAGGGTGAGCCCGATGGGGCTGGCTCGAGAACGGTTCGTTCCGAAGGAAAGAGTCAACGTGAAAAAGCTCGTAACAGCAGTCTCCCTGGCTGCCGCCTCAGCCCTTGTCCTCTCCGCCTGTGGTTCGGGCGAAGGCGACGGCGCCGCCAGCGGCGAGGACTTCCTCGGCTGCATGGTCTCCGACTCCGGCGGCTGGGACGACCAGTCGTTCAACCAGTCCGGTCGCGCGGGACTCCAGGCCGCAGTCGACGAATACGGGATCCAGGAGAAGCTGGCCGAATCGCAGGGAGACGCCGACTTCGGCCCCAACGTCGACAACATGGTCCAGCAGGGCTGCAACCTCACCTTCGGCGTCGGCTTCCTGCTCGAGGACGCGATCCAGGAGGCCGCGGAGGCGAACCCCGACCTCAACTTCGCCCTCATCGACTCCACCTTCTCCGATGCCGACGGCAACCCCGTCACCCTCGACAACGCCAAGCCGTTGGTCTTCAACACCGCCGAAGCGGCCTACCTCGCCGGATACGTCTCGGCGGCGACCTCGAAGTCGGGCAAGGTCGGCACCTTCGGCGGCATCCAGATCCCGTCGGTGACCGTGTTCATGGACGGCTTCGCCGATGGGGTGAAGAAGTTCAACGAGGACAGCGGCAAGAAAGTCGAACTGCTCGGCTGGAACAAGGAGAAGCAGGACGGCTCGTTCTCCGGCGACTTCGAGAACCAGGGGCAGGGCCAGGCCCTGACCAAGCAGCTCATCTCCCAGGGTGCCGACGTCATCATGCCGGTCGCCGGTCCCGTCGGGCTCGGTGCGGCCGCCGCGGCCAAGGAGGCCGGCGACGTCAGCATCGTCTGGGTCGACACCGACGGCTACGAATCGACCGAGTACGGTGACATCATCCTCACCTCGGTGGTCAAGCAGATCTCCAACGCCGTCTCCGACACCGTCGGCGAAGCCGTCGACGATCAGTTCTCCTCCGAGCCCTATGTCGGAACCCTCGAGAACGAGGGCGTCGGCCTGGCCCCCTTCCACGACTTCGAGGACGACGTGCCCGAGGACGTGAAGAAGAAGGTCGAGGAGCTCAAGCAGCAGATCATCGACGGCACCCTGACCGTGGAGTCCGAGAACTCGCCGAAATAGGCCAATGAGCTGAAGCTGCAGGGTCGAAGAGCTCTTCGACCCTGCAGTTCTCTACTGTGTGAGGAGCACGCCGAGCTGTGAAACTCGAGCTTCGCGGGATGACCAAGGTGTTCGGATCGTTCGTGGCCAACGACCACATCGACCTCGTCATCGAACCGGGCGAGATCCATGCCCTGTTGGGTGAGAACGGCGCCGGGAAATCCACCATGATGAACGTCCTCTACGGCCTCTACGACGCCGACGGGGGAGAGATCCTCATCGACGACCGGCCCGTCACCTTCGATGGGCCCGGCGACGCCGTGGCCGCCGGGATCGGCATGGTCCACCAGCACTTCATGCTGGTGCCGGTGTTCACCGTCGCCGAATCCGTCGCCCTCGGCTACGAGCCCACGAAGGGCACCGGTCTGCTCGACCTCGCCGAGGCGCGGGCCAAGGTCAAGGAGATCTCGTCCCGTTTCGGTTTCGACATCGACCCTGACGCCCTGATCGAGGACCTGCCGGTGGGCGCCCAGCAGCGGGTCGAGATCATCAAGGCCCTGTCACGCGACGCCGAGATCCTCATCCTCGACGAACCGACCGCCGTGCTCACCCCGCAGGAGACCG
>JAPSIC010000243.1 GCA_031179165.1 Brevibacterium sp. | reverse complement strand
TCGGGCAGACCGGCAGCCGGATCGCCCCGGACGTCTACATCGCGTGCGGGATCTCGGGCGCGATCCAGCACTGGGCGGGCGTGCAGGGGGCGAAGACGATCATTGCGATCAACACCGACGAGGAGGCTCCGATGGTCCAGCGCGCCGACTACGCGATCGTCGGCGACCTCCACGAGGTCGTCGCCGCCGTCAACGAGGAGATCGCGCGCCGGAAGGGGTGAGACGTCGCCGGAAGAGTGAGACGAGGCCGGGCTGACGGCGCCGTTGCGCTGTCGCGGGGGTGAGGTGACACCGTTGCGCTGGCGCCCCGAATTCTCAGGGAGCAGATGGTCGAGATCAGTCTTTGTTCTCGACCATCTGCTCCCTGGAAATCTGCGAGCCCCGGCCACTCAGCGACTTCTCACTGTTCGTCCTCGCGCACTCCCTTCGCCGGGGTGAACCTCGGCGCGGGAGACGGCTGCCCGACGCCGGTCGCGTCGGTGTGGAAGAGACCGCGCGCGACGTTGTGCGGGTCCCGTTTGGCCTCGGCCATGGTGAGCACGGGTTCGACGCAGGCGTCCCGGCCGGCGAAGAGTTCGGACAGTTCGTCGAGGGTGTACGAGGCGAGCGCGGGCGCGAAGGCGGCACGCAGCGCCGGCCAATGCCGAGGCTGCCAGTGGTCGAATTCGCCCAAGGGCTCGGGCAGCCGGTCCTCGAGCTCGAGCGTGCGCACGAATTCGGCGAAGAAGGCCGGCTCGATGCACGCCACCGAGACGTACCGGTCATCGGCGGTGGGATAGACATCGTAGAAGGGCGCACCCGAGTCGAGGAGATTGTGTCCGCGAGCGTCCTCGCGCCACAGTCCGGTCGCGGTGAAGCCGTGCATCATCGACCACAGGAGGTTCGCCCCGTCGACCATGGCGGCGTCGACGACCGTGCCGGCTCCTGTGGTTCGAGCCCGGGGCAGGGCCGCGAGGACTCCGACGACGAGCAGCATGCCGCCACCGCCGAAGTCGGCGAGGAGGTTGGCCGGGAACTGGGGAGGGCCGTCTGCCCGGCCGAGCTGGTGGAGCAGCCCGGTTGAGGCGATGTAGCCGAGGTCGTGTCCGGCCTTCTGCGCCTTCGGCCCGGTCTGACCGTAACCGGTGATGCGCCCGTAGACGAGGGCGGGGTTGACAGCGTGAAGGTCGTCCGGGCCGAGGCCGAGGCGCTCGGCGGTGCCGGGCAGGAACCCCTCGATGAGGATGTCGGCGTCGGCCGCGAGCGACGCGGCCAGCTGGGTTCCGGTGCTGGTCTTGAGGTCGGTGGTGAGAAACCGCTTCCCCCGGTCGAGAACAGGATTGGCCGCGTCTCCCTGCTGTCGCGGTGGCTCGAGGCGGATCACCTCGGCGCCGAGGTCGGCGAGCATCATGGTCGCGAAGGGGCCGGGACCGATGCCGCCGAGGTCGAGGACCCTGACTCCGTCGAGGGGACGAAGGCCGGGAGGTGCCGGACTCGGGCAAGGAGCGACGTGAGGTGTCTCGGCCGCTTCGGCGGGCCTGGCAGACCAGGTCGCGGTGGGCTCGGGCATGGATTTCCCTTTCACTGGGCGGTCCTGCTTTACTGTAGAACGATCGTTCAGTGCGGACAATGCTGGCGCGGTCGGACGCGTCGTCCACCGTCGCGGTCGGAGGCGTCGTCCGCCCTCGCGGTCGGAGGCGTCGTCCGCCGTGACGGCCGGACGCGTCGTCCACCCTCGAGCTCCGCCGCTCCACCCTCAGGCCCGGAGGCCCCATGAAGACATTCGAATACTGCCCGGAAGTGCGCTGGTCGGATCAGGATCTGCTCGGCCACGTCAACAACGCACGGATCATCACCCTCATCGAAGA
>JAPSIC010000144.1 GCA_031179165.1 Brevibacterium sp. | reverse complement strand
GCCGTCAACCCCGAGATCACGCTGGCCGCCGTCGTCCCGAGCGCCGACGGCGCGCCCGAGCTGCAGGGCAAGACCCTGATCCTCGCCGAGGCGCGCCTGTCCGCCTACACCCGTGAACTCGGCGAGAGCCCCGAGGTCCTGCGCACCTTCCCCTCCTCCGAGCTGCTCGGCAGGGCCTACGAACCGCCGTTCCCCTACTACGAGGGACGTCAGGACGAGTTCGGCGAGCGGATGCACACGATCCTCGAGGCCGGCTTCGTCACCACCGAGGACGGCACCGGCATCGTCCACCAGTCACCGGCCTTCGGTGAGGAGGACAAGGAGCTCACCGACGCCTACGGCATCACCGCCGCCCGTCCCGTCGACGACGCCGGCTGCTTCGATTCGACCGTGCCCGACTACCAGGGGCAGCAGGTCTTCGACGCCAACAAGGCGGTCATCAAGGACCTGCGCAACCACACCGGACCGCTGGCCGGGCGCAGCGCCCTGCTCGTGCGCCACGAATCCTACGAGCACTCCTACCCGCACTGCTGGCGCTGCCGGAACCCGCTCATCTACCGCGCCGTGTCCTCGTGGTTCGTGCGCGTGACCGAATTCAAGGACCGGATGGTCGAGCTCAACGAGCAGATCAACTGGGTGCCCGAGAACGTCAAGCACGGGCAGTTCGGCAAGTGGCTCGAGAACGCCCGCGACTGGTCGATCTCGCGCAACCGGTTCTGGGGATCACCGATCCCGGTCTGGGTCTCCGACGACCCGGCGTACCCGCGCACCGACGTCTACGGGTCGCTGGCCGAGATCGAGGCCGACTTCGGCCGGCTTCCCGTCAACGACAAGGGCGACGTCGATCTGCACCGCCCCTGGGTCGACGATCTGGTCAGGCCCAACCCCGACGACCCGACGGGGAAGTCGATGATGCGCCGGATCCCGGAGATCTTCGACGTCTGGTTCGACTCCGGGTCGATGAGCTACGCCCAGGTCCACTACCCGTTCGAGAACTCCGAATGGTTCGACAACCACTTCCCGGCCGACTTCATCGTCGAGTACGTGGGACAGACGCGCGGCTGGTTCTACCTCCTGCACGTGCTCTCGACGGCCATCTTCGATCGTCCCGCGTTCACCAACTGCATCTCCCACGGCATCGTGCTCGGCTCCGACGGGCAGAAGATGTCGAAGTCGCTGCGCAACTACCCCGACGTCAATGAGGTCTTCCACCGCGACGGCTCCGACGCGATGCGCTGGTTCCTCATGGCCTCGTCGATCCTGCGCGGCGGCAACCTGGTCGTGACCGAGCAGGGCATCCGCGACGGCGTCCGGCAGGTGGTGCTGCCGCTGTGGAACACCTGGCAGTTCTTCGCCACCTACGCCAACGCCGCCGAGGCCGCCGACGGCACCGGAACCGGCTACCAGGCCAAGGAGCGCTACGATTCGACCCAGGTGCTCGACCGCTACCTGCTGGCGAAGACGCACGACCTCATCGCCGACTTCGCCGAGGCGATGGAGGGCCTCGACATCTGGGCCGCCTGCGACCTCGTCCGCTCCCACCTCGACATGCTCACCAACTGGTACGTGCGCCGCTCGCGCCGCCGGTTCTGGGACGGCACGCCCGAGACGCACGAGTCCTTCGATGTGTTCCACACCTGCCTCGAGGCGTTCTGCCGGGTCGCGGCGCCGCTGCTGCCATTCACCACGGAGGAGATCTACCGCGGGCTGACCGGTGAGCGATCGGTGCATCTGGCCGACTACCCCGACGCCGATCTGTTCCCGGCCGACGCCGGGCTCGTCGCGGCGATGGACCTCACCCGCGACATCTGCTCCACCGCCTCGTCGGTGCGCAAGGCCAACCGCCTGCGCGTGCGGCTGCCGCTGAACACGCTCATCGTGGCCGGAGACACCCCGCTGGGCACGGAATTCACCGCCATCATCGCCGACGAGCTCAACGTCCGCGAGGTCGAGGTCCTCGACACGGCCGCGGCCGAGGCCGCCGGGTTCTCCCTGTCGCAGAACCTCGTGGTCAACGCCCGCGCCGCCGGCCCGCGCCTGGGCAGGCAGGTGCAGCAGGCGATCCGGTCCGCGAAGTCCGGGGACTGGTCCGTCTCCGCCGACGGGACGGTGACCAGCGGCGGCATCGAACTCGTCGAGGGTGAGTACACGCTCGAATCGGTGGCCGAATCCGGCACCGAGGGGATGGAGCTGGCGCCCCTGGACACGGGCTTCCTCGCCCTCGACACCCGGGTCACGCCCGAGCTCGAGGCCGAAGGCGTCGCCCGCGACACGGTCCGGGCGATCCAGGGCATCCGCAAGCAGCTGGACCTGCACGTCTCCGATCGGATCACGGTCGTCGTCGAGGCGGACCCGACGGTCACCTCGGCGCTGTCGGAGCACCGGGAGCTCATCTCCGGGGAGACCCTGGCCACGAGCCTCGACTTCGCCACCCTCGACGGTGCCCACGGCGTCTTCGCCCCCGAAGAGCTGCCCCGCGGAACCCGGATCGCGGTGAGCCGGGCATGAGCGCCGACGGAACCGAGGAGACCTCCCGGCTGGAGCTGGCCCGGGTGTACGCCGAGCTGCTGGCCCGGGCGGGGGAGACGCAGGTCGAGGTCCGCCTCGACGCGACCCGCCGGGCGTGCGAGCTGCTCGGGGACATCCACCGGGCCGCTCCCGTGATCACGGTGACCGGAACGAACGGGAAGACCTCGACGGGGCGGATGATCGAGGCGATCATCTCCGCCCACGACCTGCGCGTCGGCCTCTTCACCAGCCCGCACCTGCACTCCGTGACCGAACGGGTCCGGGTCGACGCGGCGCCGGTGGCGGTGGAGGACTTCGTGCGCATCCACGACGAGATCCGCCCCTATCTGGAGATCGTCGACGCCGAACTCGCCGACGAGGGACGCAACCGGCTGACCTTCTTCGAGGTGCTCACCGTCCTCGCCTTCGCCGTCTTCGCCGACGCCCCCGTCGACGTCGTCGTCACCGAGGTCGGGATGGGCGGCGAATGGGACTCGACGAACGTCGCCGACGCCGAGGTGTGCGTCTTCACCCGGATCGGCCTCGACCACCAGAAGTTCCTCGGCGACACCCTCGGTGAGATCGCCGCGACCAAGGCCGGGATCCTCAACCGCAGCATCGCCGACACCCCCGCCCCGCACCCGGTGGCCGTGATCGGCGCCCAGGACGAGGAAGCAATGGAGGTGCTCGACGCCGAGGTGTCCAGGCGCGGCGTCACCGCGCTGGTCGAGGACCGCGGCTTCCGCCTGCTCGAGCGCAAACCGGCTGTCGACGGTCAGCTCATCGCCGTCCAGGGCGTCCGGGATGTCTACTCCGACCTGTTCCTGCCCCTGCACGGGGCCCACCAGGCCCACAACGCCGCCGTGGCGCTCGTCGCCGCCGAGGCGTTCCTGTCCGACGAGGACAAGCCGCTGAGCGCGGAGACCGTCGCCGAGGGGCTTGGTCACGTGAGGTCGCCGGGGCGCGCCGAACTCGTCCGGACCGGGCCCGCCGTGCTCGTCGACGGCGCCCACAACCCGGACGCGGCGGGCGTGCTCGCCGAGACCCTCGCCGAGGCGTTCGACTTCGACTACACCGTGCTCGTCCTGGCGATGCTCGCCGACAAGGACGTCCACGGCGTGCTCGAAGAGCTGCACCGCAGCGCCGACGTGTTCGTCGTCAGCGAGGTGATGGCCGACCGTGCGCTGAGCGCGGAGAAGCTCGCCGAGGCCGCCTGCGAATGGGTCGACGAGGACTCGGTGATCGAGACCCCCGATCTCAACGCGGCCCTGATGAAGGCGATCGACCTCGCCAACGACTCGGGATCGGCACGGCCGGGAATCGTCGTCACCGGGTCCCTGTACACCGTCGCCGAGGCCCGGCTGCTGCTGGGCAGGGAGGGCGCGGAATGAAGTCGAAGTACCCCGTCCTGTGCGGCTCGATCCTCATCTGCGAGCTCGTCATCGTCTACTTCGCGGTGCTCACCGCCTACGGTCTCGAGGTCAAGATCGCCGGCTCGCTGAGCCTGACGCAGCTGCTCCTCGGCGCCTCCGCCGTGGCGGTCCTCGCCGTCGCCGGCGTGGTCCTGCTGCCGCGGCGGATCGGACAGAAGCGTCCGGGCGTCGTCATCGGCTGGGTCGTCCAGGCCCTCCTGCTGGCCTCGGGCTTCGTGGTCGGTTCGATGTTCTTCGTCGCGGCCCTGTTCATCGCCCTGTGGGCCGTGGCCGTCTACTGGTCGGCGCGCATCGACCGGGAAGTGGCCGAACGCGCCTGAGGCCGAACGCGCCTGAGGCCGGCGGCGACTGCCGCCGATGGCGGGCGACGTGAGCAGGAAGCACGTCGATTAAGCTGGCACAGTCGCTCGAACCTGAAACCGAAAGGACCGGAATGGAACGCACTCTCATTCTCATCAAGCCCGATGGCGTCGCCCGCGGGCTCGTCGGGCAGATCATCGCCCGGATCGAGGCCAAGGGCTACTCCATCGATGCCCTCCAGCTGCGCACGGCCACGGCCGAGGAACTGGCCGCCCACTACGCCGAGCACGAGGGGAAGCCGTTCTACCAGCCCCTCGTCGACTTCATGTCCGAGGGTCCGATCGTCTCCCTCATCGCCTCCGGGCAGGGCGTGATCCCCGGATTCCGGTCGCTCGCCGGCGCCACCGATCCGACCGCTGCCGCTCCCGGGACCATCCGCGGCGACCTGGGCCGCGACTGGGGCGAGAAGGTGCAGAAGAACCTCGTCCACGGTTCGGACTCCGTGGAATCGGCCGAACGCGAGATCGCCATCTGGTTCCCGAACTGAGCCCAGGACGCGCCGGGGACTGACGCCGCTGAGGGCCCGACTGTCCGTCGGGCCCTCAGAACAGGGTCGAGAAGTAGTTCCAGAACTGGACCACGATGCACGCCGCGATGATGAGCAGCCAGAGGACGGCGATCGCGACGTTCTCCTTCGCGATCACCCGCACCATGGTGGACTCAGCGGCGGCCCGACCGAAATCGCCCGCGAGCGCATTGCGCGCCGTGACCGCGCAGAACGACGGAATCGTCACCGCCCAGACGACGATGCACCAGGGGCAGCCGACGCCGATGACGTAGATCGAGCTGTAGAACAGGTACATGACGAGAACCACGCCGAGGGCCAGACCGACATTGAGTCCGACCATGATCCACCCCGGCAGCCTGACCCCGGCCAGGAGCAGCACACCGACGAACAGGGGAAAGACGAAGGCGCCGACGCCCAGCAGCTGATTGGGGAACCCGAAGATCTGGCTCTGCACCGACTCCATCACGGAACCGCAGGAGAAGAACGGGTTGAGATCGCAGGAGAGCACCGCCTCGGGGTTCTCGAGCTTCTCGTACTTCTCCACGGACAGGGCGAATGACGCCAGGAAGCCGATGACCGCCGTCACCACCAGGAAGACGCCGAACGGCACTGAGCGCACCACCCACGGTCGGCGGGAGGAGGCGACGTCGAGCTCGTCGTCGACGAGCGGTTCTGCAGAGTTCACCCTCCAAGAATGCCCCCCACGCCGACCCGGCGGCAAACGGCGGCTGCCGAATCTGTGACATAATGATGGGACGGATACTTGTTCCCACACCGAACGAGAGAAGTGCCTCCACCGAGCCGAGGGTACGACCTCGCAGGTCGACACGAAGACGAGGCAGCATCGAGAGCCTACGCGCCGAGCGCGAGCTGGACATGCCATCCACAAGTTTCGGTCCCAGAAGGACCATGCAAGGAACCGAAGATCTGCAGGTGTGAGCGGAGTCTTCGGCCAGGAGTGAAGATGAACGACTCGTCGAATGACGGCAACGACCCGACAGAGGGCATCCTTGCCGATCTGGCCAATCTGCAGGAAGCTGCGGCTGCCGCCGACAATGCCCAGGACCGTGACGTCGAGAGCATCCAGGAGCGCCTCGATCGGATCGCCGAGGCCGCGCAGTCCCTCCGCGAATCCGAGTCGGACGACGGCTCCGACGACGCCGACACCGCCGGTTCCGGTCCGGGAGGCCGGGCTCCGCGGAAGGCCAGCAGCGCAGTGGCCAACCGCGGCCTCGTGTTCGAGCAGTTCGTGCGGGAATCGTCCGCCGAGGACGACGCCGACGGCGAGGACGATGACGACGACTTCGATGACGAGGACGGCGCGGAAGCCGACGACACCCCGGCGCCGACCTTCGATCCCCGCAACCCATTCACCGTCGCGCCGGTCCAGGCACCGGCGCCGCGCCCGGTGGCACCGGTGCCACCGGCAGGCGGCCTGATCTTCCAGGTGCCCAAGGCCGAACTCGCCGAGGTCGTCGAGACCGAGGACGAGGACTCCTACGACGACTACGACGTCGACGAGACCGACTCATCGGGACCCGCCGAGGGCGAATCCGACCGCGACCGCTCCGACGCCGAGGGACGCGACGCCGAGGAGACCGACTCCGATGCGAATGACGGCGGACGCCGGCGCCGGCGCGGTGGCCGGGGCCGGCGTTCACGCGGACGTGAGGACAATCGCGACGACAGCGGCAAGGACACGGGCGCCGGCGAGGCCGAATCGGCGCAGGGCCCGGAAGCCGCCGCAGAGCCGCAGAAGGCCGAGGACACCTCCTCGGGTCGGAAGCGCAACGAGAGGAAGTCCTCGAGCTCGGGCCAGGACAGGAACGGCCAGGACAAGAACGCTCAGGACAGGAACGACCAGGACAGGTCCGACCAGGGCGGGAACGGCAGTGACAAGGCCGAGAAGTCAGGGCAGACCGACAGGGCCGACCACGACGCCGACGATGACTCCGACGACGACGAGAACGGCTCGCGGCGCAGGCGTCGCCGCCGCTCACGCACCCGCGGCTCCGACAACGACGAGGTCACCTCGCTCAAGGGATCGACCCGGCTCGAAGCCAAGCGCCAGCGCCGCAAGGAGGGTCGCGAGGCGGGACGGCGACGCCCCGTCATCACCGAGGCCGAGTTCCTCGCTCGCCGCGAGTCCGTGGAACGGACCATGCTGGTCCGCGAATCCGGGGATCAGACGCAGCTGGTCGTGGTCGAGGACGGCATCGCCGTCGAGCACTACCTCAAGGAGAACCGGCAGCAGTCCTCACTCATCGGCAACGTCTACCTGGGCAAGGTGCAGAACGTGCTGCCGAGCATGGAAGCCGCCTTCATCGACATCGGCAAGGGACGCAACGCCGTCCTCTACGCCGGTGAGGTGAATTGGGACGCGCTGGGGATGGAGGGCAAGTCGCGCCGGATCGAGCTCGCGCTCAATCCCGGCGACGCCGTCCTCGTCCAGGTCACCAAGGATCCCGTCGGGCACAAGGGCGCCCGCCTGACCAGCCAGATCTCCCTGCCGGGTCGGTTCCTCGTCTACGTGCCGGGCAACTCGATGACCGGCATCTCGCGGAAGCTGCCCGATGTCGAGCGGAGTCGGCTCAAGAAGCTGCTCAAGGACCTGGTGGGAGATTCCGCCGGAGTCATCGTCCGCACGGCGGCGGAGGGCGCCTCGGACAAGGAGCTCGGACGTGACGTCGAGCGCCTGGCCAAGCGCTGGGAGACCATCGAGAAGAAGTCGAAGTCGACCAAGGTTCTCGCCCCGCAGCTGCTCTACAGCGAGCCCGACATGATCGTGCGGATCATCCGCGACGTCTTCAACGAGGACTTCTCCTCGCTCGTCATCGACGGTGACGGCGCCTGGAACACGATCCACGAATACGTCGAGGCGGTCGCTCCTGACCTCCTCGACCGCGTCCACCGCTACTCGGGGGACGAGGACATCTTCGACCACTACCGGGTCGAGGAACAGATCCAGAAGGCGCTGAGCCGGACCGTGAACCTGCCCTCGGGCGGTTCGCTCGTCATCGACCGCACCGAAGCGATGACGGTCATCGACGTCAACACGGGGAAGTTCACCGGATCCGGTGGGAACCTCGAGGAGACGGTCACCCGCAACAACCTCGAGGCCGCCGAAGAGGTCATCCGCCAGCTGCGGCTGCGGGACATCGGCGGCATCATCGTCGTCGACTTCATCGACATGGTGCTCGAGTCCAACCGGGACCTCGTCGTGCGCCGTCTGGTCGAGTGCCTCGGTCGCGACCGGACCAAGCATCAGGTCGCCGAGGTGACCTCCCTGGGCCTCGTGCAGATGACCCGCAAGCGCATCGGAACGGGTCTCGCCGAGTCGCTAGTGGCCGCCGGACACGACCTGTCCGGGCGCGGCTTGCTGCTGCCCGGCTCCGAAGAGGACGGCTCGAAGGCCAACTACGGCAGCGCCCCGTCCGGCGGCAACGGCGGAGGCAAACGCGACCGGAAGCGCCGGTCGGAGTCGCCCGCGAAGAAGGCCGAACCGGAAGCGGAAGCCGTGACGGTCGATGCCTCGCGCTCGGCGGTGGCGGCGATCGCCAAGGCCACCCTGAAGAAGGACGAGGCCTCCTCGGAGGCATCCGGTGACGATGCGAAGTCCGCGCAGCCGGTCCAGGAGGAGACGGACACCAGGGAGCAGTCGAAGCGCGGGTCGAAGAGCAGCCGACGCCGTTCGAACCGCTCGAA
>JAPSIC010000242.1 GCA_031179165.1 Brevibacterium sp. | reverse complement strand
CGGCGACGGCTGCGGGATTGACGCAGAGGGAGAGCAGATCCTCGGTGAACTGCCATTCCAGGGACACGACCTTGGCGGCGGGCTTGTCGAGTTCGACCTTCTCGCCGAGGTCGTCGGTGACGGTCACTGGTTCGGTCGAGGTCTGCGTCGAATCGTTCTCGCAGGATTCCGAGGCGGCGGCCTGGGTGGAGTCTCCCGCGGGTTCCTCGGTGGAGGTGGTTCCGCACCCGGCAAGCGCCAGAGCGCAGACGGCCGTCGCCGAGGCGAAGGTGAGCAGGGTCGTACGGGGCAGGGTCTTCAGTGACATGAGCATCTTTCCGGTGGGCAGTTGGGCAGGTGGGCAGAACAGCTGTGATGACGTCGGTGGTGTGCGGACACGGCGGTGTCCAGGTTCGGGCGGTGAACGCCGCGGAGTCGACGATTCCCGGTCCCGGAGATCGGACACGGCCGCTCCCGGTCGGGCCTGGTCGGATGCGATCGGGTCCGCGGTCAGACGGCTGTGGCGATGTGCAGCGGCGTCCGGTCCGCGGCCGTGCGTTGTCGGCGCCGGGGCACGGCCTCGACGCGGATCAGTCCGGTGTCCTCATCCACCCGGGTGGTGATCGGCAGCCCGTAGACCTCGGACAGGTCGGCGGAGTTGAAGACCTCGTGGCAGCTGCCGGCCGACTTCACCCGTCCGCTGCTGAGGAGGACGACGTGATCGGCCACGGCGGCGGCGTGGTTGAGGTCATGGAGGACGACGCCGACGGCGGTGCCGTGGTCATCGGCGAGGTCGCGCATGAGATCGAGGATCTCGACCTGGTAGCGCAGATCGAGGTGGTTGGTCGGTTCGTCGAGGAGGAGGACGCCGGTGTCCTGGGCCAGGCAGGTCGCCAGCCACACGCGCTGGAGCTCACCGCCGGAGAGCTGGTCGATGGACCTGTCGGCCATCTGCGCGGTCCCGGTGAGGCCGAGCGCCTTGTCGATCGCGGCCCGATCGACCTCGGTCAGGGAGGCGAAGCGGCGGCGGTGCGGGTGCCGCCCGTAGGCGACGACCTCGCGCACACTCACTCCGGACGGATGCGGCCGCGACTGCGAGAGCAGGGTGACGACGCGGGCGAATTCGCGTGCCGTCAGCGTGTGCGAGGCTGTGTCGGCGCCATCGGCCTGGAGGCTGACCTCGCCCGCGGCGATCGGGTGCAGCCGGGCCAGGGAGCGCAGGACCGTCGACTTGCCGCTGCCGTTGGGACCGATGAGGGCGGTGACCCGGCCGGGAGCGATCGTCAGGGACACGTCATTGACGACCGGGGTCCCGTCATAGCCCAAGGACAGGTCGGCCGCGCTGAGAGCCGTGGCGGTCCGGACCTGGGAGACTGTCGCAGACGATGCTGATCGAAAGGCGTTCACGAAACATAGCCTAACCTAAGTTCGCGCCGGTGTCAGTGCCCGTGTCATGACCGACCCGTAGGGTGGGGACCGCCTGCATAGGATGGGCGCGAGTCAAGGAGGAGACCATGAGGTTCATCGCCACCGCGGACTGGCAGCTGGGCATGACCGCTCACTATCTCAGCGCCGAAGCCCGCCCCCGGTTCCACCGGGCCCGTCTCGACGCCGTCAGGCGCATCGGTGAGCTCGCGGCCGAGCGGTCGGCCGAATTCGTCGTCGTCTGCGGCGACGTGTTCGAGTCCAATCAGCTCGACCGCGCGATCATCTCCCGCACCTTCGAGGCGCTGAGCTCCTTCACCGTGCCCGTCGTGCTCCTGCCCGGCAACCACGACCCGCTCGATGCGGCCTCGATCTACGACTCCCCGGCCTTCGTCTCCCGCAGGCCCGATCACGTCCACGTCCTCCGCGACTCCGCCCCCACCGAGGTGGTGCCCGGCGTCGAGATCGTCGGAGCACCATGGTTCTCCAAGCG